>NYZG01000181.1 GCA_002687025.1 Candidatus Poribacteria bacterium | reverse complement strand
TGGGTGACCTCAACCTTTCGAACCGCCCGGTGCGGACCCGCATGCCGGGTGGTGTGGGAGGGGATCGGCAGGGACAACCTGCCGCCCCTATCCCGATCATGTTCAGCGAGTCCACGTCTCGACGGAGCGCGACACCCGCTTCCGCAACCGGTCGACTATCTCGCCCATCTGGCGCCGCGCGGCGCGTAGCGTCTCGACCGACGGCGCGTCGGCGCGCACGGCTTCGAGCACGACCACCTCGGCCGCGACGAACTCGTCGCCGATGTCCGCGATCTCCGCGGCGATGTCCACCGGGATCGTGGTCACGCCGTTGATGTCGGCGTGCAGCATGTCGTCTGGGCAGATCGTGATGCCTCCCACGTGGACGGGAATGTCCACCTGCGGGAAGTGGCAATAGCCGTGCGCGCAGATCGTTCCGTCCGTGAAAGCCGGGAAGCCGATGTCGCGCACCTGGTCGATGTCGCGTCCCGCTCCGCTCGTGATGAGCCCCACTGCCCCGAACGCCTGATACGTGGTGCACATCACCTCGCCGAACGTGGCGGCGACGGTCGGGTCGTCCACGTCCTGGAATACCACGATGGGCGGGCCCGATAGCGTTCCGAATCCAGCCACCTGGTCGTCCAAGGCGGCGTAGGCGTCCCCCTCGCGCGGCGCGGCGTTGGACCGGAACGTGGCTGTCGATGCAAATCCCACTATGGGGGGCATCTCGGGGAAGCAGGCGCGGATCCGTGCGTCCATGTAGCCCGTGTTCCGGGGACGCACGTCGAATAGCTCGATGATGTTGCAGATGGTCGGCGTGTCGAACGTGACCAGCTTCTCAAGCGTTGCTGCGCTAAGGGCCATCGCGGGCGTTCTCCTGAACGGGTCGGCGTCGCTGCGGCAGTCGCGTGGAGACGTTCCGGCAGATGTCGGCGTGTGTCAAGCCGCGCCGCGGCTGGTGGCGCCCGCGGGGAGCCGGTGTGACAGGCGTCCACCAGGGAGGAACAAGCGCCGACTCGGCGCGGGTACGCCACAGCCAACGGTCGCTGTCTGCGCACCTGGCCGGGTTGGTTGCGCTGGACATGCCGCCGCCACCGAGTGTGCTCGGCACGCTTCGGCGTTTGCGGTCGTGTCAGGGCGGCGAGGCCACCATGGCATCTCATCTGTGACTTGGGCGCGGCCCGACACCTGACGTTTGCGGCGCCCGCCCTTCTCGTCGGCACGGCGTGCGCGGCGACGGTGTCCGGCCGAGTCGGGACGACTACCGGCGAACCGGGCGTCGGCCTCATGTTGCGCCTGCAACCTGAACGCGCGGCTCACCGGCAGACGCACGACCGGCCGCTCTGGAGGCGGCAACGCCTATCTGGACACCGACGCCGCGGGCCGCTTCGTCACGATGCTGGAGAAGGTCACCACGCACGCCCTGACCATCACCCACGAGGGGTTCACGGGCACGAGCGCCAGCTTCGTTGTGAGTCGGACGGGCGAGGACGTCCAAGGCGTCGATATCGTGCTGACGGACGCCGTCCCCGACCACGGGCCCACGGGGTGGGTTGAGAGCCCCGCGAACGGACATCGATACAAGTCGGTCGAGGCGGGAAGCTGGTTCGAGTGCCACCTCGCCGCGATCGCGATGGGCGCGCACATCGTCACTATCGCGGACGCGGCCGAACAGCAGTGGCTACTCGACACGTTCGGGGCCGACGAGCCGTACTGGATCGGACTGACCGACGAGCCGGTCGAAGGCGCATGGCGATGGGTGACCGGCGAGCCCCTGGTATACACGAACTGGGGAGACGGCGAACCCAACGACGCGCATACCGGTGGCGAGGACTACGCGCACATGAATTGGGAGGGGGCGCGACCCGGCAGCGGCGGCTGGCGCGACCTTGGTTACACCGGCCCCGACTGGTACACCGTCCGCAAGGCGATCCTGGAGACAGGCGCCATCGGCGGGCGCGAGACCGCGCCCGGCTACGAGCGGTAGACTGACTCCTGAAGGCCCTTCAGATAGCCGATCGCGAACAGCCGTCCGATCGACGAGTACATCGGACGGTCGTTGTCGTCGCCTTCCATCGTCGGAACGTGGTCGGGCCGACAGACGCCTTCGTAGCCGATGTCCTTATACGCCTTCATGCAGGCGTACATGTCCGTCTGACCGTCGTCGTGGAACGTCTCTTCGAACTTCCGGTTCGTGCCGCGCACGTCGCGGAAGTGCACGAAGTGGATCTTCTCCTGCGCGCCGAATTTGCGGATGGCCGCGGGGAGGTCGTTGGTCATCAGCCCGAAGTTGCCCTGGCACAGAGCCACGCCGTTGTGCGCGCTCGGCACGAGGTCGATCATGCGCTCGTAGTTCTCGACGCTCGACATGATACGCCCAATGCCACGGATGGGCGACAGCGGCGGGTCATCAGGATGCATGGCAAGCTTGACGTCGGCTGTCTCGGCTACCGGCACGACCCGCTCGAGGAAGTATTCGAGGTTCGCCCACATCTTGTCCTCGGACACCTCGCCGTATTCCGTGAGGGGTTCCTTGCTCATTATCGAGTGGTCGTAGCCGGTAACCAACGCCCCGCCGCGCGAGACTATGTCCGTCGAGGTGCGCAGAACCTGGACCCCACCCGCCATGAACTCCGGGCACCAACACGGTATGCCGACGCGCCCCATGTTGCGGATGAACTCGCAGATGACGTCGATCTCTTCGTCGCGGCCGTCGAGTCCGAGCTTGGTCTTGTGCATCGGCGGGCGGCTCTCGATGACCGCCATCTCGAACCCCGCCTCGTTGTATTCTTCGTCGATCCGGGCGAGGGATTCGTAGCTCCACGGCTGCTCGTCGTCGCCGGCGCCTTCCTTCGGGCGCAGGTTGATCATGGCGACAACGTGTTCGACGCCGCACTGCTTGACCATCCTGGCCAGGCTTTCCTGTTGCGGCGAGAACACTTCGGCGATCTGAATCATCTCTATGCTCCGGTTGTCCTGCGCACACCCGTGCGCGGGAACATCACGTTCGCGAGGGCTTCCACGTCGGACGGGTCGTGCCCGTATCGCTCGCGGAACTCCTCATGCTGACGATCCTCGTGGAGAAGGCTGCCGGTCAGCGGGACGTCTACCCAACCGCCGTCGCGCATCGCGCTCTCCCTGACGGCGATGCACAGTTCCTGGTCGCGTCTGCCGTTCCGCGCGCCGTATTCCGGCTCTTGTCCCGTCGTCACGGCGCGGTGCATCCCGCCGAGTATCTGCGCGCGGCTGATGTCGTCCATGTCGCGCAGGCCGTACCGGCGGAACGGGTTCTCCCATTCGATCTCGGGATGCGTCTTGAGGTTGACGGCGTCAAGCGTGGGCCGGCCGTCGACTTCGCCGACCACATCCTCGATCGCAAGGCTGATCCGATTCTCGCCATCATACACGTATACCTCGCGCCCCACCAACTGGCCGGCCGTGCCCTCGATTTCCCACAGGTTGCTCCGGTGGCCGCGCGGCGGGAACTCGTAAAGACACGTCACCCCGCTCTCGAACTCCACCACGCCGCTTTCCCAGTCCTGTCCGGCGACGCGTTTCCCCGCCGCGTCCGTGTAGGCCGGCACTGCGACCGTGCCGCCGTAGCCGGATACGCGGGTCGCCTCGCTCCGAACCAACGTGCGCACGGCGTTGAAGCCGTGGTAGCTGCCCGAGGAGTACCACAGGCGCGCGTGCGTTACCTCGCCGATGATCCCGGCATCCACGATCATCCGCTTGAGGCGCTCGTGGGGCCAGCGCCACACGTTCTCGGACACCTCCAGCTTTACGCCATGGCGGATGCACGCGTCGATCATCGCATCTGCCATGCCCAGCGTCGTGGTGATGGGCGTTTCCGTGATGACGTGCGCGCCACGTTCCGCGCTCAGCGTGGCGATGACGTGGTGCGCGTCCGGCGGAACGACGATGAAGACGACATCGGGCCGCTCGGTGTCGAGCAGCGAACGCACGTCGGTGTAGCCGGACGCCTCCCACTTGGCGGCGTTTTCCTCGGCGCGGGCGGCGTCGGCGTCGCACACCGCGCAAAGGTCGTACAGGTCGTGCAGCTTCTTGATCGTGGACAGATGCGATTGCGCGCGGCCTCCCGTTCCTACGACCGCGATCCTCAGAGCGCCCATCCTAGAGACTCCTCACGCGCACGGCGGACCGCACCGTCATGGCGTGGTCGATGGCGATGCACGTCTCGACCGTCTCAATGCCGTCGAGCATCGGGCTTGGCGTCTCCGATCCCTCGCGAATGGCGTCGACGAACGCTTCCATCTCGTCTTTCCACTCCGTGGAGCCGCGTCCGTGCATGGGCTGGCGTTCCAATTCGGACGGATCCCACTCGATGCTCCGGTGGTACTGGCCGCGCAGGACGTCCTCCTGCCACGTGCAGAATAGGCTCCCCTCGAGTCCGCGCACCTGTAAGGAAAGGATGTACGGATGGGCGACGGCGCTACTCGTCAGCACGTGCCCGAGGGCGCCGGTCTTGAATCTCAGCACGGCGACCTTGGCCTCGTCGTTGTAGTCGGCCCATACCTCGTCCACATCGCCCACGATCCAGCGCAGCAGGTCGACGCTGTGGTAGCCGATGCTCAGGCGGCCGGTCATCAGTGGGTTCCATCCCCACGTGTCTCGGCTTGGGTATTCGCCTTCGGGGGCCTTGTGCGTGTAGTCGGAGGTGGCGTGGAAGATGTGCCCGAGGCCGCCGCTCTCCGCGATCTGCTTTGCGTGCCGGTACGTGCGCCACACGCGGACGATGTGCCCCGTAGCCGCGACGAGATCGGGATACAGCCGCAACGCGACGCGCAGCCGTCGGCACTCTTCCAGGGTGATGCAGGTTGGTGTCTCAGTCATCACGTGGCGGCCGGATTCGAGCGCCGCCTCGGCCATGCCGGCGTGGAGGGCGTGGGGCACGCACAGGTCCATCGCCTGGATGTCGCCGTCCTTCAAAGCGTCGTCGTAGTCTCGATGGATGCGCGGCACGCCCCACTCGGCGGCCTTCGCCGCGGACGCGTCGGATCGCGCGACGATTGCCACGACATGCGCCTTGTCCGGGATGGCGGAATACCCGGCGAAGTGGTTCGTTGCGGTCCACCCGGTCCCGACGATGCAGACGCGCGCTCTGTCCATCAGACCTGACGTCCTCCTGCTCCGCGCCACCGCGCGGCTAGGCCGGGAAGATAGCGTCTCCCGGCCCAGCGAACAAGCATCGCCAAGCGGCGTGTGGCTACGCGGGCTCGATCGGGTCGAAGTCGCCGATTGGAGTGACAACCCAGCCATCGTCCAGAAGCGGCACGGACGCGCAAGCGAGACCTCCCTCAGAGTCACGACCGTTCACGCGTGCGACCAGGGCGTGTTCCCGCGCGTCTGCTTCCTCGATTTGCTCCCACGTGATCGACTTCAGGTGGATCTTCATACGTCGGCCGCCGGAGGCGTGCGGATCCAGCGGGCTCCACGCGAGGTAGAGGAAGCGCTCTTCTACCGGGCCGTTGGGCCACGGCCCGAGGAAGTTGGGCCGCTCCTTCTGCTCGTGCCACCGGGCCCGCGCCTCGATGTCGTAGAAGACATCGCCGTTCGCATCCAGCGGGCGCTCCGCGATCGTGCGCTTCTTGTCCTGGACGCCGAACTCCGCGTCGTGTTCCACCGGACCCGGTGGACCCAGGCACACGATCCGCATTCGCACGACCTTCTCATCAGACTTGCCCACGGCATCCCCCGCATTGACGTGCGCGCCCGTACGCTCAGTAACGCTTCGGCGTGACGGGCCTGCCCGTCGCCGCCGCCTCCACGCCAGCAAGACACGCGGCGACGTTGCGCGCTCCCTCACGCACATCGACTGCCGGCGTGTCTCCGGCGTCCAGGCATTCGATGAAGTAGTCCACCTCCTGCCAGAAGGCATTCTTCATCGGCGGCGCCTCCTCGTGGACCCACTCGCCAGCGCCCGGCTCGCCGATGTAGTAGCGTTCGTTCGACAAGCTTCCCTTGGAGCCGTAGAGCTGGAGCGTCATGCCTCCCTCGCCGCGCGGCAGCACCGTGCCATAACCGACGCCGACACGGCCGATGACGCCGTTCGCGAACCGGTACTGGACCATCGTGAAGTCGTCGCCCGGGAACTCGGGATAGGCGATGTGATTGCCGTACGCCGACGCTTCCTCGACCTCACCGATGAGCCAGCGTAGGAGATCGACAGCGTGGATGCCCGTGCCGAGGAGCGCCGCTCGCGGGTGTTCCGCGCTCGCGTACCACGGTGATCGCGCGAACTGTCGGCGTTTGTGCTGGAACGTCTCGGAGGCAGCGTAGAACAGGTCGCCCAGCGCGTCTTCGGCGAGGAGGCGCTTCGCCAGGACCGACATGGGGATGCGCCGGTAGTTCTGCCCGACCATGAGCGTGCGACCGCTCTCCTCGACGGCCCGTATCAGCGCGTCCACCTCGCCGAGGGATCGGACCATCGGCTTCTCGAGTAGCACGTGACGCCCGCGGCGCAGGGCCATCGTCGCGTGGTCGAGGTGCATCCAGTCCGGCGTCGAGACGTTCACGACGTCCAGGTCTTCGGCGTCCAGCATCTCCTCGTAGTCGGCGTACGGGCGCACGTCGTCGTGCTCGGCGACGAACGCGCGGAGTCGATCGGCGTCCGTGTCGCAGGCGGCGACTATCCGCGCGTCGGGGTTCCGCAGGTACCCGCCCGCGCGTTGCTTCCCCAGCCCGAGACCGACGATCCCGACGCGGTATACGCTCATGGTACGGTCCTATTGCTTGCGCGGCGCCACCGGCGCAGTGATGTCTGCCGGCCGTCTGCCCGTGGACGACGCGCGATGGGGATGCGTCTCGCCGCGGACGCGCTGCGTCACTGAGTGCGTGGTCCTCGCGTAGCGTCGGGCAGGATGCAGGAGATGGGCATCCTTTTCATACTCGGAAAGTTTGAGAGCCTTTAGCAATGGCTCCCCCGGAGGGCATCCTTTTCATACTCGGAAAGTTTCAGACCCTTTAGCAATGGGCCCCCGGCTCCTGCACTTGCCAATCTAGCGCTGGCTTCAAGCCGCGTCAAGGTCCGAGCAGCCATGTCCGGCCGCTATGCAACCAACTCACGCGCCGCGCGACGATGCGCACGGGAGCCGTCGGGCGACGGGGCCGAGTAGACCCCGAGAGGCCCGTCCCAGGCTGGTACCAGACCGGACATGGCGGGGATAGGGCGCCCTCCTCTTGGAGGGACTCGACAGCGTCACGGCGCGCGTGGGCTCGCCAATGTCGTGCGCCGCCTGCGGGTAGCCCTCAAGAATCCGCTCTCCTTTCTCATGGGGACGACTCTAGCAACATGAGGCGCGGGAGACGACCTGTGAGCAACGACAGTTGGTCCGAGCATAGCGACGAGGACCTCGTACGCCTCGCCGTCGTGGGCGTGACGGACGCGTTCGGCGAACTTGCCCGTCGCTATCGCCCGGCCATCGTCGCGCTTGCGGAACGGTACGTGGGACGTAACTCCGCTGCGGAGGACATCGCGCAGGACTCGCTCCTTCTGGCGTACCGCTCGCTGGAATCGCTCCGCAATGCGTCGCGCTTCGCGGCGTGGCTGCACGCGATCACGCGGAGGCGCGCGACACGCACCCTACGCGGCGAAAAGCGCGTGACGCCGCGCGACGACATGGAACCGATGCTTGTCGATCATTCGGTTGCTCGGCCGGTCGGCGCCGAGGTCGTCAGAGCCGAGGGGTATCGCGCGCTGATGAAGGCGATGGATTCGCTTCCCGACGAGCTTCAGACGCCGCTACGGCTGCACTACTGGAGCGAGATGCCTCAGCAGCGGATCGCGGCGTTCCTGGACATCCCGCTCACGACGGTCAAGTGGCGGCTGCGCGTCGGCAAACAGAAGCTGCGTACGCAGCTAGCGACATGGAAGGATGGATGAGATGGCTTTGGTAAGTCGAAGGGCGCGCGCGGAACTGCGGCGCATCCACGGTCTGCTGGAGACGATCGCCGATCTGGCGGAACACTCCGAGCTGACGGACGTCGAAGGGGGAGGCGAGGCGCACGCGGCGCAACAGTACAACGCGGCCCTGTCTCGCCTGGTGGAGCTGGAGATAGCCGGCGATGGGTTCTTCGTCGCGCTGGCCGACGACGCGTCCTGGCCCGAACTGCGCGCCGCGTGCGCGCAAGTGGCCGGGTACATCGAGCCGGAGATGGAAGGGGGTCGCGCCGACCGGAGCGCGCGCAGCTTCAGCTTCGCGCCCAATTTCATGGCCGCAGTTACCACCGAGGCGGTGGGCAAGCTCCTCCGAGACGTGATGCCTGAGGACATGGCGAACGAGTACGATGGCGAGGCGGACGGGCGCGCGGACACCGTCGATTTCGACGACGTAGAAAGCCAGCTCTCCGAGCTTGGTGGGCAGATGCAGGTGCTCGCGGAGCGGCTGCACCGCAACGACCTGTCGGCCGACGAGGTGAAAAGCCTCGCCGACCAGCTTCGCGACCTCGGCCGCGAGCAAACCCAACTCGCGGAGCAACACGCCCGAGCGCGCGCTGAGGAGAGCTAGGCCGCCTTGATCACTCGCCCAGGTCGATGGTGTGTGCGAAGAACTGCTCGCCCTTCACCGGGGCCTGGACGACCCACTGTCCTCTGGCGTCGATCACGCCGGACGGGCATGAACAGCGCAGGTCTGTGGGGTGGCAGTTGTCCACTGGGACGACCCACACTCCTCCGGCCTGCGCGCGCATACGCAGATTCGACTCGTGGTAGTTCCACGCCACGTCCGACCACTCGCTGGCGCTACGGCCGCCGTTGATGGCGTGGAAGATCACGCGGGAGCCCATCTCCGAGAGCTGCTGGGTCAGATGTGGGTCGGGCATCGGAGTGCAGCCGGGATTCGCCCACAGGTCGTTGCAGATGAGCGCGCCCACGGTGACGCCCTTCACCTCGAACGTGCGGAGCGGGCTCGCCGCGTAATGGTTGATCTCGCCCTTGCTGGGCTTCGTCATGGAGCCGCAGCGTAGCGTCTTGCTGTGGAAGCCCAGGTACTCGCCGTCGGCGGCGTAGAACCGGACCTGGTTGTAGCACTTCCCGTCGTCAGGCTCGACGAAGCATGTGCCCAACGCCAGGCCGATGCCCGCCTCGGTCGCGGCGCCGGCGACTTCGACGAGCGCTGCATCCGCGGCTGGCTGGTCGAACTCGTGCGTGTACCCGCTCAGCGACCCCTCGGGCGTCAGGAGTATGTCGGCTCCCTCCACACGCGCGTACTCGACGGCGCGGAGTATCGTCTCGGCGTTGGCGGCGATGTCGCGACCGACCGCCACCTGTGCCCCGGCTATTCTCAGTTCCACGTGGCTCTCTCCCGGTGATCCGAGCTCGACGCTTCCTATTCTGGGGCGAGCGCGACGGACCGCGCCGATGCGTCAATCGTCCGCGACGGAATCGCCGCTATGTCCGCGATGCACCCCCGCAGTATACAGGTCATCGGGCGGCCGGCCGTGCTGTTCTGGCAACCGGCCCAACCATGCGTGCTGGCGATGGGCGAGATCGCGTCGGAGGGCGGCCGAACATCTAGGGCTCAGTCGTTCCGCTGGCGTCCTGGCATTCCGATCCGTACTCGCGCCGCCACTCCGACACTGCGCCACAAGTTGCACTTCGAGACCTATCGGAGAGACCTATCGGAGGCACGCGCCATCGGCGGAGGCCCGTCAGCGGATGGGCGCCGCCCTCGCGATGGCGCAGATCGGTGGGAGTCGCCCGCGTTTCAAGAGGGGACTGAGCCCGACCCCCACGTTCCTGCCTCCCCCCGCGCACGGCGGACAGGACAGAATGGGGCGATCTGCCCGGGCTACGGGAAGCTGAGGGCCCTGGCGGTTGCGCTTGCCCGCGTACTGCCTCAGAACTGAAAGTACCCGAAGGTTCCTTCGGCGCCTCATTGCTAAATGTACTCGTAGCCGGGGTTCTCGTCACTG
>NYZG01000180.1 GCA_002687025.1 Candidatus Poribacteria bacterium | reverse complement strand
GCCCGGCGGTTCTTAGGTCCGGGAAGTCTACGCCGCCGTTTCCTACTTACACACCTTCTGAGGCTACCTCTGGCGAGGACGAGTAGGGCGAGCACGCAGAGAGACAGGGCAGCCATACGGGAGCACATGGGACGCCTCGCACTGAACCGGAGGGTTTCGTGGGGATCGGTCGAGGACTCAGGTGTGAGTCTACCACGCGACTAACTGGTCGGCAGGTGGCCTACCCGATCGCATCCTGGATGGCGCGCAGCCAGTTCCCGCCCAGCACCTTAGCCACATCGTCATCGGTGTAGCCGGCGCCGTTGAGCGCTTGCACAACGCGGGCAGAGCAGGAGATGTCTCCAGCCCCTCGATCAGCGGATCCTCGGCGTAGTCGGACCCGTCGAGGTCGCGCAGACTGGGGATTACAGCCTCGACACGGCGGCGATGACCGTCCGTGAGCGTCTCGACCATGTCCGTGGAGTTCGATCGCCCGGGCCGGTTGCGCCCTTCCCCAGCGAGCTCAGTCGTCCCACAGCGCCAACGTGTCGTCGAGCGATCTGAGGCCGGGCGTCGTGCCGATGGCGGCGACGCATGCGGCGCCGGTCGCGCTGCCGAGACGGCCGCAACGCTGCCGCTCCCAAGTAGCGCCTGCTGACCAGATCATCCATCGTACAGGTAGATTCCCGCGATCTCCCGGACAAGCACGCTAGGGTCGATCTCAGCCACGGATTGGTGTGGCTCGACCCGGGGTAGTACCTGGGGGGGGTCGCAGTTCTTGAGGACGACGATGATAAACGCCTGCTCAGGATACGCTGCGGCATAGGCTGAGAAGCCGTCGCGGTGCTCTGTCTGGTCGGCCGTGAAGTTGCCACGATGCGCTATCTCACGGCGCCCGCCGACGGTAGTGACATGCCATCCGGGCGTGCAATGCGCGGCCCACGGCCATCCGGTTTGCGCGAGCGTTCCATCGGCCAGGCGCGCCGGCGCGAACGCGGCCTCGAGAGTATCAGCGCTGACGATCCGCCCGCCTACCAGCGCGTCGTAGAAGCGGAAGACGTCGTCCGCCGAGGATTCCACGCCGCCGCCGGGGGTTCCCACCGACTTCGTGTTCCGCAAGTCCAATGGCAGGAAGAGCTCTTCCCGCAAGTACACGCGGAACGAGACCCCGGCTACACGCCTGATGATCTTTCCGAGGAGCTCATACCCGGCGTCTGTGTAAGCCCAACTCGTGCCCGGCTCATAGTCCAGCTTCGTCTGCTTGGATGGCCTGTACCTCACCCCCGACGTGTGGGTGAGCAGATGGTAGAGAGTGATGTCGTCCCCGCGCGGGTACTCCGGCAGATACCTCGAGATCGGATCGGAGACGTCAAGCGTGTTTCGTTCGTGGAGCAGCCAGATGGCGGTCGCCAAGAACGACTTGGATGTGGACGCGATAGGAAACGCAGTATGGGCCGTGATCGGCTCCGGCCTGGGAAGATGCGTAGCGAGGCCGAAGCCCCGTGAGTAGACGACTGTGCCATTCTTGGCGACTACGACGGCTGCGCCTGGGGCATCGGCCTCAACGCCGGCAAATAGCGCGTCGACCCGGTCGGAATCGCTCGTTGGGCGGATGCCAACGTCGGCGCCGGCTCCCGAAAGTAGTGCCGCGCAGTCCTGATGCCCTTTCTGCGCAGCGAGATGATGCGGCGTCACCCCGCCGGGCGTGAGGACGTCAGCTGAGGCGCCGCGCGCCAGCAACAGGGCGGCGGCGTCACGCTGATCATGCCTTGCGGCCTGATGGAGCGCAGTCTCGCCCATTCGGTTCACGGCAGCGATCGGCGCGCCCCTGTCGAGGAGGTGTTCGATAACGGCAAGCTGCCCTCTGGACACTGCGTTCAGGAGCGCCTGTGACGCGAACTCCGGCACTGCGTTCAGGAGCGCCTGTGACGCGAACTCCGGCCCAACCGCGCCGAACGTGAATCCCCACCCGGCGTGGACACTGGTTACCTTGATGAGGACGGTGTTCGCGCCGGATTGGAGCTCAGCCAGCACGAGATCATCCCCACTTCTCGTCCGCCGCAACACCGAACGGTCGTAGATGAGCTGCCCGTTGATCCATATCTGCACGCCGTTCTGATACCTCGCCTCGCTGCCGACAGTCAGCAGCATCGGCCCGGTGTCCCGGATATGCAATTCCGCCCATGCATACGCGACTGGGCGCCCCGCGCCCGGGAGGACCGTCGTGAGGTCTACAAGATCCGTGTCGCTCTCGATCGCCTGCCACTGGCACGCCCCTGTTGCTGTGGCGTGGGTCATTCCAAGAGTCGGCGTGATCCCTGTCTCGCCACCGTGTTCTCCGAGGAAATCGGTGGCCATGGCCTTACGTAGGCCGGGCTCCAACTTGGTCCAATCCGTCGGCGGACGTCTCGTCCCGAAAGCGGGGAACGGGCCGCAGAGCAGCCATCTCCTGAGTCGTCGATCGGCCCACGCCTCCACAACGGTCGTGCGCGACTCGGCTAGCGAGGCATCAGGGTCTATGCGCATGGTGTTTAGCCTCGTGCTTTCGCCGCCGTCCGGTCGGACGTCGTCGATGCCCGCAACGCGCGATCGACCGGAGCCTGGCGCGACCGCTGGCGTCAGTCGTTCCAGAGCTGCAGCGTCTCTTCGAGCGATCTGAGGCCGGGCGTCGTGCCGATAGCCGTGACGCATGCCGCGCCCGTGGCGCTCCCGAGACGCCCGCAACGCTCCAGGTCCCAGCCCATCGCCCGGCCCGCGAGGAACCCGCCGACGTACGCGTCGCCCGCGCCGGTTGTATCCACCGCGTCGACTGAGATGGCGGGAATGCGGATGGCGCCGTCGGCGCTCCTTATATAGCTGCCGTCGGCCCCCAGCTTCAGCGCGACCGTTCCCACGCCGAGGTCCAGCAGAGCCTGGGCGACGTCGTCCGGGTCATCACGGCCGGCTATGGCGCGGGCCTCCTCGATGCTCGGGAGGAAGAAGTCGAGATGCGGGAGCGCGTCGCGAACCGTGTCGAGCCATCGGCCCGAGGAATCCCACGTCGTGTCCAACGCCGTGACGATGCCGCGTCCGCGAGCCCAGTGGAGCAGCTCCGCCGTGGGTTCGCCGTCGAATCCGGGCATGAGGAACGTCCCCGCGACGTGCAGCACCTTCGCGTCCTCGATCAGGTCGAGACGCACGTCGGTGGCGGTGAGTTCCGCGTTGGCGCCGATGGTGTGGAAGAACGTCCGCTCGCCGTCACTGGCCACCATGACGAACGTGAACGACGTGTTCGCATCCGTTCGGATCATGCCCTCGGTGTCGACGCCGGCCTCGGTGAGCCGTTGCAGGACGAAGTCCCCGAACGCGTCGCGGCCGATCTTGCCGAGCGCCCGCGTCGGGATTCCCAGGCGCGACAGGGCGATCGCCGTGTTGTTGGCGCAGCCCCCGGTGTGCAGTTCCAGTTGGTCGAACAGGACGAGCTTGCCGCGCTCGGGCATCTCGTCGACGGGCTTCGCGAGGGCGTCGGCAACGTAAATTCCGACGCAGGCTACCGATCCGACTTCTGACATCTTGCGCTCACCGATTCTGTGGCCGGGCGTCGTCTCCGGCGGCATTTGTATCAAGCGGGGCGATGACGAGCAACACGTTCTCCGGCGACGGCCGGCCCTGGGTACCCAGGCTCACGACGCCGCGCGTCCACCCGAGGAACATCGGACCGGCGCCATCGGAGAGGGCGTCGAGCGCGCCTTCTCGCGCCCAATACGCGAACGCCGCCTCCGGGATGTCCAGCCGTGACCAGAAGCGCTGCCGCTTCACGATCTCGGACAGCTCGTAGGGGGCGCTCTCCCCGGGACCCAGGGGGCCGATGGCCGCGCCCTCGTCGCCGCGCACGATGAGGCCGCCACGGAACGTCAGCGGCGTGTGATTCGTCACGACGCCCTCGGGGCTGTCCGACACGCGGCCGTAAGACGGTAGGAACGCCTGGGCATGCCAATACGTGCGCCGAGAGGGGTCGGGGCGCATGTTCCGCAACTCGCCGCCGCCACCGACGCGCGGAATGTCCTGCGCCCATGTCGCGCCGAAGCTCCGCTCTTCCAGTGGCAGCATGTGAACATCGGCGCTGAACTTCGCGCGCAGGTCGCTCTCCTCCATCGCCGGTACTGAGACGACGCCGTACCAGTATCCCGCGCCTATCTCCGGGAACATGCGCAGCAGGCCCAGTTCCAGCGGCGCCACGAACTGTGTTCGCGACCGCAGGCCGATGGGCACGGCGCACGCGGCGCCCACCGCAAGCGCGATGACCACCCAGCCGAACCGTGGTCGGAAGCGCGTATGCCAGACGCCCAAAGCCACGACGACCGCCAACCATATGCCCGAGGCCAGGAGCAGCCTCCGCGTCTTCATCGGCACGCGCGGGCCGCTCTCGGACACGGCCTCGAGACGCGTCAGCAGACGCTCGCGGCTCTTGCGCGTTGTCGGCGGAGAGGCATCCATAACGGGCGGGGCGGCGCAGCTGAGGATGAGCCTCCACAACCGCGCCTCGCCTTCGGGGGTCAAGGCTCGCGGCGATGTCGCTACGTACACGACGCGCCCCAGCCCGAGGCGACGCGCTGTCACGATGTCGACCCCGTCCGCGGCCAAGATGACGCTCGCGTCGGGGCGACGCGCCCCGGTAAGACAGCGCGCGGCATTTCCCCACGGCGTCGCCTCCCGCCGCGTCGTGGGTGATGTGGGCATGTGCGGGCCCAGGAACGAGTCCACCCAACCGTCCATCAGGCCGTCGTGCAGACAGATGAGCGATCCGCCGCGCGCGACCCACTGCAGCAGCGCGTCGCGTTTCTCGGCGCCGAGAGACGGCGAGCGCGGATCGATGCCCGTCCAGACGACGATATCCACCCCGGTCCACCCAGGCCACGCGTGCGGCAGCGCAATCAACGAGGCCGTTTCGGCCACGATCAGGTCGCCCGCGCGGCGACTCTGGTCACCAAGCCAATCGGCCGCGGGACGTCGGTCCACGGCTGCTAGCGTCCCGCGTCGCGCCGTAACCGCCAGGATGCCGACATCTCCCGAAGAGACGGTGGAGGCGACCGGCATCGAGGAGGCCGTCACACGCCCGTCGGCCGAGACGAATTCGACCAGGACGGCGCTCGCGAGGGGAGGAATGTGGATGGATTCCTCCCAGCGGAGCTTGCCCAGGGGTGGAACGTTCACCGCGCGCTCGATGCGTCCTGTCCCGGCGGAGCACGACAGGACGCCCTCGGCCCCGGCCCCGTCGGCGCGCATCGTGACCGTAAACCGCGCGCGGTCGCCAGCGCGGAGCAATCCCGCGACCCCCAATTCACTGTCTTCGAAGCTCACGTCCGCGCGCGCGCCCATGACTGCCGCGCACAGCAAGAAGAGCGCGAGCCGCATGGCCAAGCGGCATGGCCTGGCCGGTAGCGTGTCATAGCATGAGCGGGTGAGTGGCGGCGTCATCTCTTCTCGTTGGGTGTTTTCGCCGGGACCCGGTGCGGTGTTAGGCAGATCGGCTCGCACGGGATGGTACGACATTCGGCCCTCGCGCACGAAGCGTCGCGACCGCGCGTCGGACGAACGAGCGGCCGGCCAGCGCTTCCACGTCGTGCAGCTTTCCGCACGTGTCATGGCGCCGACGCGATAGAGCCGGTCGCCGAATAAGCCAACGCGCGCGCTTTGGGGTATCCTTGGGAAGCGGCGACGGAGGCCCCTGGAACCGGCCGAACGGCTCTGACAGTCGGCGACTGCCTTTGACCGTCGCGGATCATCGGTGCTAGGATTTCTCGTCCTCTCAGACAGGCCACGCGACCCACGCCCTGGCATTTCGTTGCGGAGAGCATCCAATGGAAAACGGCATGGTAGACACCTATATTGACGGCTGCGCGGAGTTCGGCGCGCAGGTGGTCAACATAGGCGAGCAGGTGTTCCTGTATAGACGTCGCCAGGACGCGCACGATCCGAACCTCATTGCCGTAGTGAATGAAGTGAACGAACCCCTCGGGTACGTTGACGCCGAGATCGCCGGGTCGGTGGTTCTGCCGGCGCTTAAGGAAGGAGTCCGTTTCCAGTGCGTCATCAATGGCGACATGGCGGACGATCGTATCCCGATGCAGATCACGTCGGTCGCCCAGCAGGAAGTGAGCGCGATCCTCGCGCGGCGCGGCATACGCCGTTCTTCCGCTGGCGGCCTCCCTCCCCTCGCCGGGCTGTTCGACGCCGAGCCTGAGGTCGTCGAAGAGGACGACGAAGACGTGGACCTCGAGGACGACGCGGAAGCCGACGGCGACGACGCAGCGGACGACGCGGCCGCCGAAGACGGCGACAGCCCCGCGGATGACGCAGACGACAAGGGAAGCGACGCTTAGCCGCAATCGCCCGCCGCGCGACCTCCTCGACGTAGGTCTGCCGCTCCTACCCCACGCGCCACCCTCAGCACGCCCCACGACGGCGCCGAGCGCGCCGTTCCGGCGCAGGCTGAGCGGGGCGCGCCACGACCCACCCGTTTCCACGCACGACTCACGTGCCGCGGCTCACGGCCGGCGCCCCTCCTCGCCTACCGACGGGGTGTGGGTATCGTCGCGCCGTGTGGGTCGATGTCTGGGCGGCCGAGAGTGAGATCGAGCGTCTCCAGCGTGTCCGTGTCGATGTAGTGTTCGAGATGCGCGGCGGCATCGTGCAGGTGGTCGCCGGGCAGACCTACCTCTCGACTGAGCAGCGTCTCCCACAGTCGGTGCGCCCGCAGCACCTGCGTTGCCTGCTCGCGTCCGGCATCGGTGAGCCCTACGCCGTCGCTACCCATCGCGATCAGCCAACCCCGCGCCCGAAGTCGCCTGACCACGCCGGCGACGCGTCCGGCCGGCAGCCGCAACCAGGCGGCCAGCGTAACGGTCGTGAACGCCGGGGCGCCGTCCTCTTCGGCGCGGATGAGCGCGCCCAGGACGTTCTCGTCGGCCATGCGTCGGGAGAGCTGTATGCGCCGGGCCGCGCGGGCCACCAGGCCGTGCGCTGGGGAACACACGAAGGCGAGCAGGAACAGCGTCGTGCCGACCACCACCATCGCTCCCGCGGTCGAGCACTCCAGCCAAACGCTGAGATGCCACCCACCCAGGGCCGTCAGAACCCCATGCACGGCCGAGAGGACGAGCATGCGGGACAGTCGATCCGTCAACAGATACGCCGTCGCCGCCGGCGCGATAAGCATCGACACGACGAGGATAGCCCCGACGGACTCGAACGCGCTCACCACGGTGAGAGACAGCATCGTCATCATGGAGTAGTGGATCACAACAGCGCTGAACCCGATCGATGTCGCCAACGCCGGGTCAAACGACGCCACCAACAGCGGCCTGTAGAACAGCGCGATCCCCAGCACGATCAGCCCGCACACGAACGCCATGATCATCACCGACTCGGGGCCGAGCGTCACGCCGAGAAGCGTCGTGCGATCCTCCAGCGGGATGAAGGCGATCTCCCCGTACAGCACGCACTCCTGGTCGAGGTCAACCTTGTCCGCCAGCAGACTGATGAGGATCACGCCCACCGCGAAGAGCGTCGGGAACACGACGCCCATCGCCGCGTCCTGCTTGATGCGACTGTGCTTGTACACCGTCTCGATAAGGACGGCGGTCAGCACGCCGAATATCGCCGCTCCCACGAACATCGGCAGAGACGCCCGGGAGCCCGACAGCAGAAACGCCAGCGCGATCCCGGGCAGGACCGCGTGGCTGATCGCGTCCCCGATGAGGGACATTCCACGCAGGACCAGGAAGCAACCGATGAGCCCACAGGAGACCGCTACCAGAGCGCCCATGAGCACGATCCAGATCGACGTGCCGGCGCCCACCGTCCACGGCTCGACCACGACGTGGCGCCACTCGAAGGAAGGGATCAGCCCGTTCATGCACTCCCCTCGCCTGCAGACGATGTCTGGACGCCCGGTATACGTCGTCCGTGAGGATCGGTGTCCGGGTAGTCGAGCTGCCGCTCCAACTGCCGCACGATGTCTTCGCCGAGCACGTGTTCGATCTCCTCGGCGTCCTCATGCACGTGGTCCGAGGCGATCTCCGCCTCTTTCGTCAGGTACAGCTCCCACAGCCGATGGTTCCGCACGACGCGCTCCGCGCGCGTTTCGCCCGTGTCGGTCAGGCGCACGGCCTCACCCTCGACGGTCACGAAGCCCCGCCTGAGTGCCGGCCTCAAATGACGCCGGACGACATCGGGCGTCTCCGCCCGGGCGTCAGCGATATCGTCGATGCGCGCGGCGCCCGACTCGGCCCGTTCCAGGGCATGGTAGATGCTCTTGAGGATGTTCTCGATCGCAACGCGCCGCCGCTTGCGTACGCGCCGGACGAACCGGACCAACACCCCGTAGCGTGGGGAGAAGACGTACGCGGCGGTGAAGAGCGTAGCCCCCGCGACGACCATGAACGGCCCCGTCGGAAGACTGGGCCCCAAGAAACTCACGAACGCCCCGAGCACCCCCGACAGCACGCCGAACAACGCCGACAGCGCGATCATCAACGGCAGGCGATCCGTCAGCAGATACGCCGCGGCCGCCGGGATGATGAGCATCGCGGACACCAATACCACGCCCACTGCCTGTATCGAGATCACCGTCGCCACAGTGAGCAGCGCCATGAGCAGGTAATGGAAGAACCGCACCGGGATGCCCATC
>NYZG01000179.1 GCA_002687025.1 Candidatus Poribacteria bacterium | reverse complement strand
GGGAACTGTTGGGCCGTCGGCGCTGACAGATGGCGCGGATTCCGTGTACTATTCGGTCCCGGTCGGCCGCTTCCTGCGGCAGGTCCAACGGGAGGCTGGAGTTGATACGGATGGCCTCCGGGAGCAAACCTGTGACGACGTTCCGGTTGCTGATCGCTCTCGCATGCGCGGCCATGCTCGCGGGTTGCGCCAACGTCGCCCGTTGGGAGCGATCCTACCTTTCCGACCCGATGATGGTCTTCGACGCCGACCCTATCGAGAGCGGCGTGCATCAGCTCATACGCGACTCCCGCGAGGCGAGCAGAGGCGGGTACGGCGTCAGCGGCGGGGGATGCGCGTGCTCACAGTAACTTCCCGAGGGCGCCTCGCGCGCGCCGTCCTCGTGCTCTGCGTAGCGGGAGCGCTGCTGCTTGGGGCCCGGCGTGTCGCGGTGTCCGAGGACATCTTCCGCGTGAAGGCCGGCGTCTACGACGACACCCGCGATGTGACGGTGTTCGTGAACGACGTCCACCTGGAGAAAGATGTCGGCGAGCGCGGTAAGGTGTCGCTGCGGCAGGAAGTCGACGCCGTCAGCAGCGCGTCCATCGGATGCACGGTGTGCCACGCCAACGGCGAGAGCCTGTCGCGCGTGGACTGGCAGATAGGCGGCTCGTACGCGCTCGACCCGGAAACGAACACGACCGTCGGCCTGAGCTACTTCGGGAGCACGGAGCAGGACTATCTCGGCAGCACGGTGTCGCTGTCCGCGGCGCGCGACTTCGCCGACCGCAACTCGACGCTGTCCGCAGTGTACAGCTTCTCGTACGACAAGCCGCATCCCCACGGCTGGGACAAGTTCGCGGAAGAGTACGCCTTCGTCGGTGGGGCCGTGGTCCCGCGTCGCGGCGCAGCGCCAGCCAAGCGCCTCGAGTCCGACGACGATTTGAGCTTCCGATTCGACGGCAATCTCATAGGCGAGCGGGTCACCGACGAGACGAAGGTGTCTCATCGAGGCGGCCTGAGCTGGACGCAGGCGCTCGACCCTAGGACCATCGTGCAGGTGAACCTGGACGTCACGCGCGTCGGCGGCTACCAGAGCAACCCGTACCACATAATCCCCGTGGGCGGCGCCGAGTATATCGAGGCGCATCCCGACGCGCGCACGCGCCGCGCCGTCGTTGCCCAGGTGAACCGCGCGTTGGGCACGCGGACCTTCCTCAAGGGGAGTTACCGCCACTACTCGGACACGTGGGGCGTCGACTCGCACACGGGCGCGGGCTCCCTCGGCCGGTACTTGGCCGACAAGTCCCTCCTGATGGACATCGGGTACCGCCACTACACGCAGTCCGCGGCGGACTTTCACAGCGCGGCCTATGCCACGTCGCGGCCGCACATGACGGGCGACTACCGGCTCGGGGCGTTCCGCTCGGGGGCGTTTCGCGCGAAGGCGGTCTACAGCCTCGGCTCGCCCGCCGTGTCGGGCCCGCTGCACGATCTCCGCGTGGACGCGGCGTACGAGCGGTACGTCAGCGACAACGATTTCCGCTACAACCTGTGGCAACTCGGCATATCGGGGTCGTATTGAGCGCCTGCGGACGCGTCCTGCCGATTCTGGCGGCCACGCTCGCGTGCGCACTCGTCGTGGGTTGCGATCGCCCGGCTCCGTCCCTGCATGAGCAGCGTCGCCTGATGATGGGCAGCTTCGGGTCCGTCACGGCGTATGCGGCCGACGCGCCTGTCGACGCCGTGCTAGTCGCCGCTCTCGACGAGATGCAGCGCGTCGACACGCTCATGAGCCACTACAAGCCGGACAGCGAGGTGTCGCGCATCAGCGCGATGGCAGGCGCCGGCTCGGTACGTGTGCAAGAAGACACGCTCCACGTCGTCACCGCCGCGCTCGACATGGGGCGTGAAACCGGCGGAGCATTCGACATCACGGTGGCTCCGCTGCTGAAGCTCTGGGGCTTCTTCTCGCATGGCGCGCGCGTCCCGAGCGCCGCCGAGGTGACCGCGACGCGGTCGGATGTGGGGTTCGAGGGCGTCCGCGTCGACGCAGACGCGGTGACGGTCATGCTCGAACGCGCGGGCATGGAACTTGACCTCGGGGGCATCGCTAAGGGTCACGCGGTGGATCTCGCGGCGTGGGCGCTACGGGCGGGCGGCGTGAGGTCGGCGCTCGTGAACCTCAGCAACAGCGCCTTCCGGGCGGTGGGGTCTCCTCACGGCGAGGATCAGTGGCGAATCGCCGTCAGCCACCCCAGGGCGCCTGGAGAGCAGCTCGGGGTCGTCCTCATATCGGACGAGGCGCTGGCGACCTCGGCGGATACCGAGCAATTCTTTGTGCACGAGGGTGTGCGGTACGGCCACATCATGGACCCGCGGACCGGGTATCCCGTGTCGAACGGAGTTGTCAGCGTCACGGTGGTGGCGCCTACGGGCCTGGAAGCCGACGCACTCGCGACCGCCGTGTTCGTACTCGGCCCTGATGAGGGGATGAGCCTCATCGGTGAGCGGCCGCGGACCTCCATACTCGTCGTCACCGAGGAGGCGGACGGTCGGCTCAATCTCCACGTGTCTGAGGGCATGCGAACGCGCTTCCTACCGTCGCAGGTTGAGGAGCGGAGCGAACGGCCGTAGGCGCGCCATCGCGCGCTACGCGTCCGTCACGGCGTCTAGGGCGAACGCCGCCGCCAGCAGAGCCTGCGTATAGGGATTCTGCGGGCTCTCGAATACCTGCTGCGCCGGCCCCTCCTCGACGACCTTCCCTTCCTGCATGACCAGCAGATAGCTCGCCATTGCGCGCACTACCTTGAGATCGTGGCTGATGAACAGGTACGCGAGCCCGTGGTCTCGCTGAAGCCGCTGCAGCAGCTCGAGAGTACGGGCCTGCACGCTCACGTCCAGAGATGAGGTCGGCTCGTCGAGCACCACGAACTCGGGCTTCAGGACCATCGCCCGCGCCACGGCGATGCGTTGACGCTGACCGCCGGAGAACTCGTGCGGGTAGCGGTGACGGCTGTCCGGGTCGAGGTCCACCTCCTCCAGCGCCTGCACGATGAGCGCGTCGCGCTCGGCCTCCGAGTCGGCGATGCCGTGCACGCGTAGGCCTTCGTCGATGATCTGTCCCACGGATTTGCGCGGGTTCAGACTCCCGAACGGGTCCTGGAAGATCACCTGCATGCGCCGTCGTAGCGGACGCATCTCGCGCGACTTCATGCCCTGGATCAGGCGGTCCTCGAAGTAGATGTCGCCGTTCGACGAGATAAGCCGCAGCAGCGCCAACCCCAGCGTCGTCTTGCCGGACCCCGACTCCCCGACGACCCCCACCGTCTGCCCCGCGTGGATTGTGATGTCGAGCCCGTCCACGGCCTTGACATGATCCACGGTGCGCCGCATCACGCCGGCCTTGATGGGGTACCAGACTCTAAGGCGTTCCGCCCGAACGAGTGGCGCGTCGTAGTCGGCCTGCGCCGCAGCCTGCTTGGGCTCGGAGTCGAGGAGATGCCGCGTGTAGGCATGCTCCGGCTCGTCGAAGATGCGCTCTACAGCGCCCTCCTCGACGATCTTCCCGTCCTTCATGACGCAGACACGATCCGCCACCTTCCGCACGACGCCGAGGTCGTGCGTAATGAACAGCATCGCCATGCCGAACTGCCGTCGCAGGTCCGCGAGCAGGTCGAGTATCTGCGCCTGTATCGTCACGTCGAGCGCCGTGGTCGGCTCGTCGGCGATGAGCAGGTCCGGCTCGTTGGCGAGCGCCATGGCGATCATCACCCGCTGTCGCTGCCCGCCGGAGAGTTCATGCGGGTACGCCGCGAGCCGCCGCGCGGGCTCCCGGATGCCGACGAGCCCGAGCAACTCCAGCGTCCGCGATCTCGCCTCCTCCCGGTCCATCCCCTTGTGCAGGATGAGCGTCTCGCCCACCTGCTTCTCGATCGTGTGCAGGGGGTTCAGGGAGGTCATGGGCTCTTGGAAGATCATAGATATCCGCCGCCCGCGCACCGATTGCAGCGTCGACGCCGCGGCTCCCATCAGCTCCTCACCGTCCAGTAAGATACTGCCGCTCGGGTGACTCGCCGGCGGGTAGGGCAGCAGTTGCAGGATGCTGAGCGCCGTCACGGACTTCCCAGACCCGGACTCGCCCACGAGAGCGACGGTCTCCTCGCGTTCGATCGCGAAGTCGATGCCCCTCACCGCGTGCACGGTCGTGTCGCCGGTGCGGAAATCCACGCACAGCTTGCGCACGGAGAGGAGGGGCGTGGCCTCGTTCATGCTGCCTCCCCTTCGGGCGCTGCGCCCTCGTGGGTCACCCGCGGGTCGAACGCGTCGCGGATCGCTTCGCCCGTGAATATCAGCAGCACGAGCATCGTCGCGAGGGCCGCGAAACTCGTGAGACCCAGCCACGGCGCGTGCAGGTTGTTTCGTCCTTGCGTCACCATTTCCCCCAACGAGGCGGAGCCCGGTGGCAGCCCGAACCCGAGGAAATCCAGCGCGGTTAGCGATGTGATGGCGGCGCTGAGGTTGAACGGTAGGAAGGTGATCGTCGCGACGAGCGCGTTCGGCATGACGTGGCGGAACATGATGACGAAGTCCGAAACGCCCAACGCCCGCGCGGCGCGCACGAAGTCGAGATTACGCGCGCGCAGCACTTCGGCCCGGACAACGGCGACGTATCCCATCCAACTGAAGAGCAACAGGATACCGAGCAGCCACCAGAACGTCGGCTGCACCACGCTGGCGAGGATGATGAGCAGATAGAGCGTGGGCATGGCCGCCCATATCTCCATGAATCGTTGGAAGCCGAGGTCGAGCCATCCGCCGAAGAACCCCTGGGTCACGCCCGCCGACACGCCGATCACGATGCTGAACAGCGTAAGAACGAGACCGAACAGGACGGATATGCGGAACCCGTAGATGAGCCGCGCGGCGACATCGCGGCTTTGGTCATCCGTGCCGAGCCAGTTCGCCCGCGACGGTGGCGCGGGCGCGGGCCGGCCATGAACGACAGTTCTGTACGAGTAAGGGATGGGCGGCCACACCATCCACCCCTTCGCCTTGATCAACTCGACGACGTATTCGTCGTGGTAATCGGCTTCGGTCGGGAAGTCGCCGCCGAAGCGCGTCTCGGGGTAGCTCTTGAGCACCGGTACCAGCAGGTCGCCGTCGAACTTGACGAGCAGCGGCCGGTCGTTGGCGATGAACTCGGCGAACAGGCTCACGCCGAACAGCGCGCAGAAGGCGATGAACGACACGTACCCGCGTCGGTTCGCCCGGAAGTTCGCGATGCGGCGCCTGGTCTGGGGTGTCACCGACTACACTTCCCTGCTCTCGAAGTCGATCCGCGGGTCGACCAGGGCATACGTCATGTCGCTGATGATGTTCATCACCAGCCCAAGCAGGGAGAAGAAATACAGCGAGGCGAACATGATCGGGTAGTCGCGGCTGATGGCCGCCTCGTAGCCGAGAAGGCCGAGGCCGTCGAGGGAGAAGATCACCTCGATCAGAAGCGCGCCCGTGAAGAAGATGCGCACGAAGGCGCTCGGAAAACCCGCGATCACAATGAGCATCGCGTTGCGGAACACGTGCCCGTACAACACGCGTCGCTCGCCGAGGCCCTTCGCCCGCGCGGTCATCACGTACTGCATGTGAATCTGGTCGATGAACGAGTTCTTCGTGAGCAACGTCAGTGTGGCGAAGCCACCGACGACCATCGCGGTGATCGGCAGGGCGAGGTGCCAGAAGTAGTCGAGCACCTTGGCGAAGACGCCCAGTTTCTCCCAGCTGTCGGACACCAGACCACGCAACGGAAACCACGAGAAATACCTGCCTCCGGCGAACACCACGATAAGCAGCAGCGCGAAGAGGAAACTCGGGATCGCGTACCCCGCGGTGACGACAGCGCTAGTGGCGAGATCGAAGCGCGATCCGTCCCTCACGGCCTTCGCGATCCCTAGCGGGATGGATGTCGCGTAGATGAGGAGCGTGGTCCACAGGCCCAGGGAGATCGACACGGGCATCTTGGAAAGGACCAGGTCGATCACCTTCCGGCCCTGGAAGAAGCTCTCCCCGAAGTCGAACGTCGCATAGTTCTTCACCATACGGAAGAACCGGACATGGATCGGCCTGTCCATGCCGTACATCTTCTCGATGTCCTTGATGAGGTCCGGATCGAGTCCACGCGCGCCGCGGTATTTCGACTCGCCCCCGACCGAGGCGCTCCCGCCGGGCCGATTCTGCGTGTTTGATGTGGTCGTCTCACTCGACCCCGCGCCAGCGAACCTGCCGGTGGCGGCCATCGCGTGGCCGGACATCTGCGCGATCATCTGCTCGACCGGCCCGCCGGGGACGACCTGTATCACGAGGAAGTTGATGAGCATGATGCCGAGGAGCGTCGGCACGATGAGCAGGAGACGGCGGATGAGATACGCGAGCATCGACGGCCGGTTCCAACGTGGGCGGGCGGGATCGCTGCTTGGTAGGGTACTGGGCTTGCCCTGGCGGCGGCAACACGCCTTGATCTGCGTGCCGGCTACAGCACGTACTGGATGCACACGCCGGACGCGCCGCACTCACCCACGGGTGCGCCATGGCATAGCCGCGACTCCCGGCGACAGTGACCCACGGGGCCGGTGTGGCGCGGGTCCTGCCGGCGAGCCCCGGTGACGCCCCAGGCTTGCCGGTCGTGACGCGTGCTCCTAGAGAACGCCGGACGCGGCGATGCGGCGCGCGATCTCCTCGCGCTGCAGGCACAGCCACTCGAAGGTGCGCAACTCGACCGGGCTCGCCTGATCGCCGTTGCGGAGGGATCCATCCATGAACAGCAGCGGCCCGACAAGGAGCAAGCAAGGGAATGCCATCTTCTCGTGCGCGGTCAGTGGCGCCACCTCGTCGTAGTCGCACAGCAGTTGCGGGAAGTCGTCGAGCCACACGGCCGTCTTCCCGGGCGCGTCCGTGTCCCACTTCACCAGATGCAGGATGTAGTGCGCGACGTCGAACATACGTGGCG
Source organism: Candidatus Poribacteria bacterium (assembly GCA_002687025.1). Classification (GTDB taxonomy): domain Bacteria; phylum Poribacteria; class WGA-4E. The sequence continues at coordinate 3,414 of NYZG01000179.1, read as the reverse complement.
CGATCGCGAAGTGATTGCAGTCGACGAATCCCGTGATCTCCGCGCCGTCGCGCACCGTGTTGCCCGGATGGCAGTCCCAGAAGACGAGTTGGTCGGGCAGATCGCGGTACGCGCGCGCCATGTTGCCCTCGGCGCCTTCGACAAGCCTGGAGAGGCGGGACCTCGCGGGCTCCGGGAGATGCTCGCGGAGGTACGGGATGCATGTCGCAATGATGCGGTCGTGCAGGTCTGTGCGCCACGTCTTCTCCTCGAGCCCGTCGGTCGGGTAGGAGGCGAGCGCGCGGTGCATCCGAGCGATCGCCCTGCCGCAGTTCCGGTAGAACGCCGGCGACTCGTCGCGCGTCAGCTCCGTGGGACGGTTCCGCAACGCGGGGCTCAGCGAGCACACGCGGCCGTCCACCACGGCGGCGGGCTCACCATCGCGCGTCTCCAACAGCACCGCGACCGGCACGCCGCAGCGGTCGAGGTGGCTCGTCACGTCGTGCTCGAAGGGGAGTCGGTCCCACCACCAGCCGTCCAGCTCGCCTCGATCCTTCAGCATGAACCGCGCGCCATCCGCTGTCGCAATCTCGAAAACGACTCGGTCCTTGACCGTCGTCCATTCCCGAAGGGGTGCCAACTCCCAATGGTCCAGCATCGTCTCGATTCGAGGAGTGTCCATCTGGTGTCCTCTCCAGCCGTGGCGATTCTGGCGCTGCAGCTGTCGTCCCGTCGGCTCGCGTGGTCCCCGCGAGGCGCCGTTGTCCGCTCGTACGGGTGGACGCGCCTCGGCCCCGCGCGACGCCTGACCCGGCCTCCCATGACGGCTGTGGCTCGCAGCTCGACAGCATCTTACCGGTAGAACGAATACACGCGCACGCCGAACGCCAGCCGGATAAGAATCCACCCGCCTCCAACGATGTACTCCCCCAACAGCAAGCCGAGGAAGAGCGACGCGGCCTTCCGGTAGTAGCGCATCCCGCCGAAGCGAAGCAGCGCGAACTTCACCGCCCAACTGATGAGCACCGAGAACCACAGCCACCCGAACGTCCACTGACTGCTCGCGACGGCATAGCCCGCCGGATGCAAAGGCCAGCCCGGGAACGCGCCGCGTAGCAGCCACAGCGCCGTCGTGATGCCGAACCCCACCAGCATGAACGCCGACGCCGGCGCGTCCGTCGTGGACGGGTGGTAGAGCCAGCGTCGCAGCAGGTCGTACGACACGCTTCCGAGCCCCGGGTTCGCCCCCACGGTATACGACACGTGCAGATAGGCGCAGAACGCCCACAGCGTCCCCGCCACGGTCGCGAGCAGGATCGCCGCGGACATCCACCCGCGACCGACGCCCGAATCGCGCGCCACCTTGAACCCCTCCATCGCGTGCGGCATCGGATTGGCGCGCGAGCCGCGGTTGAACGCGGCGAACATCGCGAATCCCGTCAGGCTGCCGGGCGAGAAGCGGCGCGAGCCGAACACGTCGTCGATCACGTGGTGCGGCGTTGCCACGAACATCTCGTGAGTCGGCGGCCCGACCTCCGCGCGCACGCGCGTGATCGCCAGCGACAGCCAGAAATACACCACGAAGTACAACGCGGCAGGCAGCACGCCCATACCTATCCGCACGCCAAACGCGAGCAGAAGCGTGCCCGAAACGCACAGCCCGAGCGCCGGCCATCCGACGCCGCCCTGCTCCACGCCCCTCAGCAACCGACGCACGTTGCCCGAAACGTGCCGCCGAGCCGCGACGAGAGCCAACACCGCGAGCGCCATATACGCGCCGGCGCCCTGCGGCCCGGCGTACGGGAATCCCGGCATGCCGTAGACCCCGACGACGCGGCCGAACACGCGCTCCAGCTTCCACACGATGTAAAAGAACCAGAGCGAGAACGACACGTCCAACGGCATCAGGAACGCCAGACCCAGACCGAACGGCAGGACGTACAGCGGCGTCCATCCGAGGGCGTTCCACGGCGGCTCCGTGAAGTACGCGCCGAGGTCCACCTTGCGCACGGGTATCTCGGGAGCCACGGGGAAGAACACGTGCAGACCGTTGGTGAGGTCGATCACGGCGGCGATCGCGAAGCCGACCCACATGGCGCGGCTACGCAGCAGCGGCCGCTCCGCACTCACGAGCGCCATCGGCAGCCGCACGATGGGGAACGTCAGGCGCTCGCGATATATCCACTGCCCGGCCAGCATGCCGTTGAGGCTTATCATCGCCAGCGCAAGCAGCGACATGAGAACCGTCCACCACACCGCCGGTCGCGCCCAGTCGTGGAAGTGCGCCCACGTCGCGAAACGCGCCCGGCCGTCGTAGAAGTGCGTCAGGCTTTCGACGTTGCCCGACGTCAGCCATCGCGGCAGGTACGAGTGGAACAGCTCCTTCCACTCGTTCTCCGGCGTGGCGAACCAGAAGCCGTTCGGCACGGTCGGAATGACCGTCTGCAACATGTCGTGTCCCGCCAACGCGGACGCGATGGCGAGCATGACGTAGACGATCAGCAGCTCGCCGGGGGGCAGCGCGAAGCGCGGGCAGTACCGACGCAGCCCCATGTTCAGCGCCGCGACCGCCGTCAGCGTGATGACCACGTTGAACATCAGCGCGAATGTCGTCGGCAACGCGCTCCAATAGATCAGGTGGTTCGACATGATGAAGTAGGAGTTCGGCGGGATGAGCAGCAGGCCGAGGAGAAGGCCTCGGAACGGTGGGCGCTGAGCGGGCGTGTGCGAACGTGAGCGCATCGGTGACCTCGGCTGCGTGTCGACGCCATCTTACGTGTCATCCACGTCTGCGGCCAGAGGCCGGAAGAGCGAGGGCGGCTGGCAGGCGCAGGATCGGCGGGAGCGAAGGGAGGCGCGCGAAGCGGCTAGTAGTATCCCCACCGGTCATCGTCGTAATAGTGCATCAGCACCGGCCGTAGAAGCGTGTTGACCTGCGCCTCGATTTCGGCCGCGTCCTTCCCGAAGCGGAACATTGACGGGATCTGATCCGCCGTGAGGAACAGCGTCTCAACGCGTACGTCGAGCGCGTTGGGGTCGACCGGTCGGTCGGTGGCCAGGTTGAATCCCCAGTCGCCGAGGGACGGCACGTTCGTGTGGTAAGCGGCGACGTGCAGGCCGGTCGCCTCCATAGTCCGATGGATCGACCAGAACGCGGCGCGCGCGAAGAACGGCGACGTGCTCTGAGTCACGACCGCGCCCCCCGGGTTGAGCACACGCGCGATGAGCCGGTAGAACTCCACCGAATACAGCTTCGACAGCGTTTCGTGGTTTGGGTCCGGTAGGTCGATGATGACCACGTCGAATCCGCGACCCGCCTGCTCCACGAACTTGTAGCCGTCCTGAGTGATGACGCGTACGCGCGGGTCCGTGAGCGCTCCCTCGTTGAGCGCAGCTATCTCGGGGTGCGTGCTGCACAGCTCGATGATCCGCGGG
>NYZG01000178.1 GCA_002687025.1 Candidatus Poribacteria bacterium | reverse complement strand
CTCCTGGACGAGAAGGAGCCGGATACGCTACGCAAGACAGCGGCCTGGGCGCTTGGAGAGCGCGCGGCGAAGTCGGTAGACGCCGCCCCGGCTCTCGCGGAAATCCTGACCGTCCGGCGTGAGGAACAGCGAGACTTCCTGCGTCGCCTGAAGAAGCTATACGGCAACGAAACGGGGCTCAACGACCGATGGAAGTCCCTCGGCTGGGAGGCCGGCTATCGGAACTTCCGCGAGGTGAAGGTGATCCCAAGCCTCGTGCGCACAGAGGTCGTCCACGCGTACCGAAAGATAAAGGGGGCCGATGCCGCCCCGCTTCTAATCGAGGTGCTCGAGGACGATCAGAGGGCGGCGGTGCGTCAGGCGGCAGCGCGGGCTCTGAAGGAGTTGGCGAAGGGCCGCGAGGCCGTCATCAAGTCGATGCGTGAGGACGAAGTGGGCGCGGTGCGCGCCGCGTCGGCGTTTGCGTTGGTGACCATCAAGGGCGAGGAGTCCGTGCCCCACCTCCTCCGCACGATACGCGACGACGATTACGAGACGGCCCGCGTGGAGGCCGCGCATACGCTGAGGGACATCAGGATAGAGCCTACCTTGCGCGGCCTGGCCGAGGTGCTGCGCGGGACGCATCTCGACGCCGACGAGGAACTCTCACCAAGCCTGTTCGCCCGCGTGAGCGCGTCTTTGGTGATCGTCGCCAGAGATCGCGTAAAGATCGACGGCCCCGGCGCGGCCGATCCGATCGCCGCCGGCTTCACACACCTCGATCCGAAGGTGCGCGCCCAGACGCTCTATGTTGTCGGCGTTGTCGCGGGCATCGACGCCGTCGACGGCGCCATCGACCTCATGAAGACCGACGACAGCCCGCGTGTGCGGCAGTTCGCAGCCGAGGCGCTGGGCCGCCTCAAGCAGCGATCGGCCGTGCCGGCTCTGCTGGCAGTCGCGGCCGACGCGTCCGAATGGTCCCGCATCCGCAATGCGGCCCTCTGGGCGCTGAGTGAGATTCGGGCAACCGAAGCGATGGACGCGTTCGTCCAGGCCCTGGACTCCGAATACCCCACAATGCGGGCAACGGCCGCGACGGCCCTGGCGACCATGCGCGTGAAGTCGGCGGAGCCGGCCATCACGCGGCTCGTGAAGGGCCGCCGGCAGCCGGACTCGGTGCGCACCGCGGCGATCGCGGCGCTAGGGGCACTCAAGACCGATGGCGCGCGCTCCACACTCGTCGAGCTGTTGGCTCGCGAAGTCGGCGCGCTACGCACGGCCGTGATCGTCGCTTGCGGCGTTGCCGACGCGGACGCCGCGGTGGCGCATCTCTCGCACGTCGTCGGCGATCGAGGCGAGACCGATGCCGTGCGGGGCGCGGCCGCGACGGCGTTGGCGGCCATAGACCTCGAGCCCGGCGGCGAGGCCCTGACGGCCGTGCTGCTGGACCCGATGGAACTCACCGTCGGCAAGATCGGCGCGGATGAGCACTACGTGTATTGGGAAACGGCGAGCCGCGCGGCCAAGGCGTTCGAGCCCGCGCCGGAGTTGCTGCCGTACCTCGAGGAGCTCGTGAACGACGTCTGGCACTCCATACACGTCCGGCGCCAGGTTCCGCACGCCATGGGAGCCATCAGGAGCGCGGAGACCGTACCGGCCCTGATGCGCGTCCTGGAACACGCCGACCTGCACGTCCGCCGGTTCGCCATCCAGTCGATGGGTCTGACACACGATCACACGCTGTCGGCGGTGTTGGTGGACCTGCTGAAGAACGCGCGAAGCGTCGAAGAGCGACGCGACGTGCCGATCGCCCTGGGCGAACTGGGCGCGACCGACGCCGTGCCGGGCCTATCCGAGTCGTTGGCGACCGACGCCGACGAAACCGTGCGACGCCATGCCGCGACCGCTCTCGTCAAGCTTGGGGCCTATGATGCGGTGTTGGCTAAGCTTGTCGATGAAGGCGAACTCCTCAGCGTCCGGTTGGCGGCCCTGACGGCGCTGGAAGACGCGGGTGTCAAGGCGGCCTCCGTGGCATCCACCGTGGAAACGCTGATGGATCACGAACACGGCCACATAGCGTTCCACGCGCGGGCCGCGCACGCCGCGCTCATGGGCGCCCCGTTGGGAGGCGTATGATGGGCAAGCACTCCCACTGCGCGCGCATCCGCGAGAGCGGCATCATCGTCGTCGTGCGCGCGGACTCGTCCGGCGAGTTGGTGGACGTGGCCAAGGCGCTGCAGCAGGGCGGCGTGAACATCATCGAGATCACAATGACCACGCCCGGCGCGCTCGGGGTCATTGAGGACGTGCGTGGGGCGTTGGGCGACGACGTGCTCGTCGGAGCGGGATCCGTGCTGGACGCCGAGACTGCGCGCGCAACCATCCTCGCCGGGGCGGAGTATATCGTCTCGCCCGTGCTGGCCGAGGATGTCATCACGATGGCGCATCGGTACCAGAAGGTGGTAATGCCCGGCACGTTCACGCCGACGGAGATGTTCCGCGCGCATACGTTAGGCGCGGACTTCGTGAAGGTATTCCCGGCGAACATCGTGGGGCCGGGATACCTGAAAGACGTGCTAGCGCCGATGCCGCACCTCGCGATCGTCCCCACCGGCGGCATCAGCGCGGACAACATCGGCGAATACATCGCCGCCGGCGCAGCGGCCGTGGGCGTCGGGAGCGCGCTGGTAAAGAAGGACTGGGTGCGCGACCACAAGTTCGATCTGCTGACCGCCGCGGCGCGAGACCTTCGCGAGACCGTCGAGGCGGCCCGCGCCGGGTAGCCCATATGCCGCGCGATGAGCCACCCTCCCGCGACTGAGACGACCCTGGAAGTCCATCCCAAGCCCGTTCGCCGCGACACCAGCGCAGGCGTTCCCGCGCCGCGGGGCCGCCGGGCCGACTGCGCCCGGGCTCCACGAAGGCGGCGCGTCTCGAGCGGTAAACGCTGGTGGCGCACGCTGTGTTTGATACTGCATGCGCCACCTGGGATTCTGCTGGTAGGGACATAGCGATGAGACCGGTCGCAAGTTGCGGGCTCTCCGCGATAGCCGTCGCACTCGTATTCGTAGCTGCTGCGTGCTCCGAGGCGGCGGAAGGGCCGACGATGCCGGTCGCCACCCCTGCGGCTGTCGAGCCAATCCAGACGGTGACGACCCGCGCCGAGATACTGCAGGCGGAGCTGGTTGCAGGGCCCAAGGCTGCTCCGTCCCTCGCAACCGGCTACGGAGCTCTCCCAGGCGCGATCGAGAGTAGAGCCAGACGAGTAGAGCAAGGGCTCCGCGGCTCATACGGCGATCCCGCGTGGAAACGGATGCGCCTGTCGGATCGCATGGCGCATCACAACGTCCCCGGCGTCGGCATTGCCGTCATCAACGATTACCGGATCGAGTGGGCAAAAGGCTACGGCGTGCTGACGGCCGGACGGAGCGAACGAACCACACCGGGAACTCTCTTTCAGGCCGCTTCCATTGGGAAGGTTGCCGTCGCGGCGGCCGCCTTGCGCTACGTGGAGCAGGGACTTCTCGACCTAGATGGTGACGTCAACCGAACTCTTTCGTCCTGGCGGCTGCCGGAGGGCGGATTCACGACGCAGGAGAAGGTCTCATTGCGGCGACTGCTGAGCCACAGCGCGGGCGTCACGGTCCCCTGGTTTCGGGGTTACGCCGAAGGTGAGTCGACCCCCAATCTCCGGCAGATACTCGACGGAGAGGCCCCCGCCAACTCCCCGCCGATACGGGTTGACGTCGTCCCGGGCACTCTCTACCGCTATTCGGGTGGCGGGTATATGGTGGTCCAACGGCTTCTCATGGACGTTGCAGGGGAGCCGTTCCCGGAAGCAATGCGCGGAGCTGTCCTCGATCCGTGGGGTATGGCCGCCAGCTCCTTCGAGCCCCGGCTGCCCGAGAGCTCCCAGGCCATCGCCGCGAGCGGCCACCGCAGTGATGGCTCGCCCATTCCGGGAAGATGGCGCACGTATCCCGAGATGGGCGCGGGGGCGAGCATGTGGGCGACTCCGTCGGACCTGGCGCGACTCGCCATTGGCCTGATGCGCGCCTACCAGGGGCTGTCGGATGAGGTCATCTCCCAGAGCATGGCGAAGCAGATGCTCGCCCCACAGATCGAGGATCGCGGCTTGGGCCCGGTGCTGGGCGATGATGGTGGCGACCGCTTCTACTTCCTGCACCCCGGCGGGAACGAGGGGTACAGGTCCATCCTGGTTGCCTATCCCAAGAGGGGACAGGGGGTTGTCATCATGACCAACGGTGACGGTGGCGAATCGCTCCGCCAGGAGATACTGCGGAGCGTCTCCACCGAGTACGGTTGGGTCAGCGACCACACCTACACATATGTGGCCATCTCCGCGGCGGTTGTGGCCGCGATCGTGGGGCTGTGGTACTTGCGCTAGACGATGACCCCCAGCATATCGCCCATGCACAAAGCAGACGATCCCTCGGATGCTTCGGATTCTGATGGTCGCCATGGAGCGAGCGGCGGCAGACACCGGTATCCGCGGAAGCGCGATGCGTCGGCCTCGGGTCTGCGGTGGCCCGTCGAGGCCGCCCGCGACGCGTATGCGGATTATCGGATGCGGACCACGCCTCGGCGGACATCCGGCGGATGGCTGTCTCCCGCCCGCGCTTGACCGGCGGCCCTTCTTACCTTGACCGCTATGCGGGAGGCCCGTATAGTCTAGACGTGTCGTCTAGCCACATGAAGAGACATCACGATGCACGAACGGCGGTTTTCATGGGGCGCCAATAAGGCAGAGGCGAACCAACAGAAGCACGGTGTCAGATTCACGGACGCCGTGTTCGTCTTCGGCGATCCCTACCGCACGGAGAGGCTCGATGATCGGTACGGATACGGGGAGGAAAGGTGGGTGACCACCGGCATGGTGCGCGGCCGCGTGCTCGTGGTGGTCTACACGGAAGACACGGATGAGGACAACACAACGCGTCTGATTTCGGCGCGGAGAGCCAGAAGAGATGAGCAAGAGGGACACTATCGTGCGCGTCACCGTGGATCTTGACGACCCCGTCGACGGCGGTACGGATTGGGAACGCGTAGACGCGATGACGGAAGAGGAACTGCACGCGAACGCGCTCGCGGACCCGGACAGTCCGCCTCTGACGCCAGAGGAACTGGCGGACATGCGCCGCCTGCCAAATCCCAGAGCCATTCGCGAGGAACTGGCGTTGTCGCAGGCGGAGTTCGCGGAGCGCTTCGACATTCCCTTGGGCACGGTCCAGGACTGGGACCAGGGCAGGCGGCGGCTGGACCGCAGCACACAGGCGTTCCTGCGCGTGATCCAATACGCGCCCAAGACGGTCGAGAACGCGATGAAGCAGGCTAGGCGAGCCAGGCGGTAGCAGATTCTCCTGCCGATGGAGCCGGTACGGCAGGACACGATACTCGTCCATGGAGTGCCCATGCCGGTGGCGTGCGCCACAGTCCGGGACACATCCTGTCCGCTCCTGCGCACGATCACGCTCGCGCCGGGCTTCTGGCGTCCCCGCGTAGGTCGAGCGAGCAGTTGCTAAGGGAACCCACGCGGCTGAATCCCGCCCGGTCCAGAAAGCCGCGCCCGGCGGCATTCTCGATAGCCACGTGTCCCGTAACCGTCCGATAGCCCGCGGCCCGGCAGGCGTCGAGACTGTGGGAAAGCAGCGACAAGGCTACATGGCGGCGACGCCATTCAGGCGTGACGCCTCCGTAGGTGAACTCCACGACCGTCGGCGCCCTGCGGTGGACGAGTTGCACACCGATCATGCGGTCTCCGTCCCGTGCGACGCGAGAACAGTCGGGCAGGAAGCCCGAGTTCTCCATGATCTCCTGGAACTCCGACCTGTGCCCCACGATGGGGCGTTCGGCGAAGATGGCGTCGACGACCGGATACACCTCTTGCGCGGCGAGGCCGTGGAAGTCCGATACCAGTATCTGGGGAGGAAGATCCGTCACCGAGGGCGAGGCGTGGCGTAGCGCCCTCTCGTACACCTCCATCCGCGGCCTTCTGCGGAAGCCCACCGACTGCAAGCACGTCGTTAGCCGGGCGTCGCCATCGTCGACGGAGACGGCCACCAAGCGGCGATACCCCTTCTGGCTAAGCGTCGCGACGACACTTCGAATGTCTTTGGCAATGTCCTCGGCAACGTCCTCGGATACCGTGTCGCCGCGCGGATCGGCATGCTGGCGGAGGGCGATCTTGGGATGACTCGTCG
>NYZG01000177.1 GCA_002687025.1 Candidatus Poribacteria bacterium | reverse complement strand
TGGTCGGCCTCGACCTACTGAAGACGATGTTCGTCGCGGAGGGCGCAGTCGGCGATGGCGCGTACCTTTTCGCCGCGCGGCGCGGGTATATCGACCTCGCGCTGGCGCTCATCGACGCCATCCAGCCGACGGACGAGAAGTTCCGCCCACGGTACACGGACCTCTACACCAAGATGGAGTTCCCACTCGACAGCGGCGGGTCGGTGGCGGTGTCTGGCCTGTATGGAAGAGACACTAACCTCGTCGACAAGCGCGGCGTCGTCGACGATCTCGACTAGGGGTACGAGAACTCGGTGACGTGGTTGCGGTGGCGTGGCCCGGAAGGCGACAGGCTGAGCGTCGAGGCGATGCCGTACGTCGGCCACGCCTCCGGCGCCCGCGCGGAGGGCGAGACGGACTGGGACAACCGAGACCTGACGTACGTCGGGGCGCGCGGCGTCGCCCGCGTGGCCGCGGCCTCAGCGCACAGCATGGAGGCCGGCGTCGAGCTGCGGGCCGCCAGCGGAGTGTACGACTACCGTGAGACGATCTCGCCATTTCCAGAGCTGACGGACAGCCCCGACAGGATCGACGTGACGGCGGACGTGGGCGGCCTCGACGCGTCGGTGTACGGGCAGGACGAGTGGCGGCTGTCGGACAGGGCAGGGGCGGTGTACGGCGTGCGGGCGCACTGGCAGTCGTACCGGACAGGGGTGGCGCTGAGCCCACGCGGGGCAGTCGCCGTTCGCCTTCTGTCGGGCACGACGTGGCGTGTGGGGATGGGCTCCGTGGCGCAGCCGGTGGGGCCGTCGAATGTCCCGGTCGAATCCGGCATCGGCGTCGCCACGGCTCCAGAGCGCGCGGCGCACTTCGTTGTGGGCATGGAAACCACATCCGGGCCGCAGCTATCGGTGCGGGCCGAGGCGTATTACAAGGGCCTTAGCGACCTGACGGGCCGCGACCGCGACATCGGGCGGAAATCGCAGTACTACCGCGTGTCCGATTCAGGGACGGCGTATGGGTGGGAGCTGTTCGCGCGTGGACGGCCAGGATCGGCCGCCTCGTGGACGGCCGGCTACGCGTACGCGGTGTCCGAACGCAACGATGGCGACGCGACGTACCCCTCGGACTTCGACCGTCGCCACGCGATCCTGCTCAACGTGTCGGCGGACGTGACGGAGAGCGCGACGCTGACGGCCGCGTGGAGATTCCATACCGGGACGCCCGTTTCGCGCGCGCATTTCGTCAGGGACGACGAGGGACGTGTCACGTCCGCGTCGGTGGGGCTGCCCGACGATGGCGTCAGGATGCCGCCGTTCCACAGCCTCGACATCCGGCTGACGAAGGCGTACCGGTTCGCCACGTGGGGCATGACGGCGTACTTGCAGGTGACGAATGCGTACGCGCGGGACAACGTGCAGGAGTATTCGTATGACGCGGCGATGGACTACGCGCGGGTGGAGGAGAACTTCCTACCCGTTACGCCAACGTTTGGAGTCACGGCGAGATTCTGAAGTCCCGAAGGCGGACGGCCTGCGGGCGGGCACGAAAACACCCGCAGGCTGATCGCCTTGCAGGTGTGTGCGTGGTGGAGAGTATCGGAGTTGAACCGATGACCTCCTGAATGCCATTCAGGCGCTCTCCCAACTGAGCTAACCCCCCACGCGAGAATCATGTTAGCCCGCCCTCCGTGCGTGGTCAAGTTCCAGCGATGGGACCGACGAACGGAGCCGGCCGATGTCCCGGACGACCTCTGCTGCCGCCTCTCCCGGGTCGTCGTCGCGCGCGTAATGGCGGGGCTCACCGAAAACGATTTCGACCTGACCGGGCCGTGGCCAAGGCCGGCGGCGGCCGAATACCTCCGCCATGCCGTGCAGGTACGCCGGCAGCACCGTGGCCCCCGTGCGGGTTGCCAGGAAGCCGACTCCCTTCTGCGCATCGAGCATGTCGGCGCCGCCGCCGCGCGTTCCTTCCGGGAACATTATCAGGGCGTCCCCACTGCGCAGGGCGCGCATCGCAGTGCGTATCGCGCCCGGGTCAGACTCGCCTCGACGTACGGGGAAGGCCCCGAGCCGGGAAATGAGCGCCCCCAACGGTCCACGGAAGAGCGTGTCCTTCGCCATGTATTGGGTGGGACGAGAGATGACACAGCCGAGGTAAATGGGATCCAGGTAGCTTGCATGGTTCGCGGCTACCAGCAGAGGGCCCGTGGAGGGCACCCGATCAAGGTTGTGCGCGCGAGCATGGCTGAGGAAACTCGCCAACCCCGAGGCCCACCTCCAGCAGAGGCTGTAGATGAACGTCTCGGACGGATACTCGCGCCTGGGCATGGGTGAGATGTTCATAGGGCCACGCGACGCGCGCTGCGCGCGATGGCTGCGACGACGTCATCCACGCTCATCCCGGTGGTGTCGATCACCTCGGCATCCGGCGCGACGAGGAGAGGACTGTCGGCACGTGTGCGATCCATCTCGTCCCGGTCGCGGATCTCACGTTCTACCTTGCGAACATCAACTCGCTCGCCTTGTGCGCGGAGGTCGGCGTGGCGCCGCGCTGCCCGCTCCTCGACCGATGCGTCCAGGTAGACCTTCACCTGCGCGTTCGGGAAGACGACGGTGGTGACATCTCGCCCCTCGATGACCACGGACTTGCCGGCCGCGATGCGTCGCTGCTGCCCGGTGACGGCGACACGCACACTCGGCAGTGCGGCCACGATCGACACGGCGCGGTCCACCTCGGACGTCCGAATCGCTTCGGAGACGTCCTCGCCGTCCATGATGAAGCCGCCATCGACATCGAAGTCCATCACGGTGTCCCCCGCCGCGGCAGACAGGCGACGCTCATCCCGCAGATCGAGGCCGCGTCGCAGCGCCAGGAGGGTGACGCCGCGGTACAGCGCGCCGCTGTTGAGATGCACGAACCCGAGAGACGACGCCAGCCGCTTGGACACCGTGCTCTTGCCCGAACCCGCGGGTCCGTCGATGGCGACCACTGTCGGTTTCATAGCTGCTCGAGCAACTCCCAGAAGGTGGGGAAGGACGTGTTCACGCAGTCCACGTCGTTGATGGTAGTCGGTTCGCTGGCGATGAGGCCGGCCACGGCGCACATCATCGCGATGCGGTGATCGCCGTGGCTCTCGCATGAGCCGCCACGCACCGACTGCGGGCCGTCGACGACGAAGCCGTCGGGGCGTGGCTCAATGACGATGCCGAGGGCTCGCAGCTCGCTCACGATGGCCTCGATACGGTCGGTCTCTTTGACGCGAAGCTCCGCGGCGTCTCGCACGGTCGTCCGTCCCTGGGCCTGCGATGCTGCCAGGGCCAGAAGCGGCAACTCGTCTATCATCGTCACGATGGCGTCACCGCCAAACTCGGCCCCACGCAGGACGCTCGTGGCGACACGCAGGTCGGCTACGGGTTCCGCGCCCCACATCTGTTCGGCGTCCGCCTCAATGTCGCCGCCCATTGCCCGGAGCGCGTCGACGATGCCGGTGCGCGTGGGATTCACGCCCACACCCACGCAGGATATCCGCGCGTCTGACGCCAGCAGGCCAGCAACAAGGAAGAACGCCGCTGACGAGATGTCCGACGGCACGCGCAACGGCCGACCCGTCAGTTCAGGACGAGGGGTCACCGTGACCGACAGGCCGTCGTGGCGCACTTCAGCCCCAAGCGCGTTGAGCATGCGCTCCGTGTGGTCGCGCGACAGGGACGGTTCGCGCACGGTCGTATCTCCATCGGCGTACAACCCGGCGAGCAGTGTCGCCGACTTGACCTGCGCGCTGGCGACGGGGCTGTCGTAGGCGATGCCGCGCAATTCGCCGCCGGTGATCGTCAAAGGCGCGTGAAGGCCACCAGAGGCGCCAGAGATGTGGGCGCCCATCGCGGACAGCGGCTGCACGATGCGGTCCATCGGGCGTTGGCGTATGGAGGCGTCGCCGGTGATCGTCGTCGTGAAGGGCTGTCCCGCCACCAGGCCGGAGAGCAGCCGGATGCCGGTCCCCGAGTTGCCGACGTCGACGACAGATGCTGATTCGCGCAGTCCGTCGAGTCCCGCGCCGCGGATCTCGAGCCGGTCGCCGCAGTGCGCGATGTCGGCGCCCATGTGCCGCATGGCGCGCACAGTATTGAGGCAGTCCTCGCTGGCGAGGAAGCCCTCGACCGTCGTCACGCCCGTCGCGATCGAGCCGAAGATCGCCGCGCGATGGGAAATCGACTTATCGCCGGGCACGCGGATCGTGGCACTCGCGCTCGTGATGGGGTGTACGGTCCTAGATGTCATCGGTGATCTCCGCGCGCAACTCGCGGCCTCGCTCCAGCCATGCGCCAACGGCCGTCACATCGCCACGTCTCAGGCGGCTGGCTAGCTGCGCCAGCTCATCGGCCATTCGCTCCACCATCGCCGCCACCGGCTCGGAGTTCGACGTCACGATCGGCGTCCATATGTCCGACGACCCCAACGCGACGCGGGTCGTGTCCCGGAGTCCGGCCCCGCCGAGCCGCGCGGCGGGCACTCCATCGTAGGCCTTGCCGCAGACGACGTGCATGAGGGCCGTCGCGACGACGTGGGGCAGGTGACTCGATGCCGCCAGCAGCACGTCGTGCGCGTCGGGCGGAACGGCCATGACGTCGGCCCCGACGAATTCCCACATCCACCGCACGACTGCTGTCGCCCCGTGGTCCGCCTGCGGGCCCGTGGTGACGATGCACTTGGCCCCGTCGAACAGTTCGGCGCGCGCGTGTTCGACGCTGGACCGCTCGGACCCCGCGATGGGATGCGCGCCAACGAACCGGATCGCCGGCAGGCGCGCGGCACATTCGGCGACGACACCCGCCTTCACGCTACCGACATCGGAGAATATCGTCGCGGGGCGCGCGTGTTCCGCGAGATCTCCGAGCACACTTGCCGTGACATCCACGGGCGTGCCGACGATCACCAAATCGGCCTCGGCCACCGTGTCGGGCGTGGTCGCGTAGGAGTCGATCGCGCCTCGGTTGGCCGCCAGCTGGAGCGTGCATTCGCGACGGCCTATGCCGATGATGCGTCCGTCGAAGCCACGGGCGCGCAGCGCCAGCCCGAGCGAGCCATTGATGAGCCCGACACCGTACAGCGCGATCGCCCGCACGCCGGCCGGGGCACTGTCCTGCCCTGTCGTGTCGTCCGCCATCAAGAGGCTTCTGGGATCTCGCCGAGGACTTCGGCGAGGGCGGCGATGAAGCGTTGGTTCTGGGCCTCCGTGCCGACCGTCACGCGGACGGACTGCGGATAGGCGTAGGCGTGCATCGGTCGCACGATGACTCCCCGCCTGGTAAGAGCATCTGTCACGCTCCGCCCGTCGCGCCGGAGATGCACGAGCAGGAAGTTGGCCACCGACGGCACGTACGCCACGCCCAAGCGCGCTAGCGCGGCTGTCAGGTAGGTCATTCCGGCTGCGTTGACCTCGCGGCTGCGTGTGACGTGCTCGACGTCCTCGAGCGCCGCCAGCGCGGCGACTTGGGCGAGTGAATTCACGTTGAAGGGCGGTCGGGCCCGGTTCATCATCTCGACCACCTCGGGCGACGCGATACCGTAGCCGACCCGCAGGCCGGCCAGCCCGTACGCCTTGGAGAACGTCCGCGTGACGATGACGTTCCTGCCCGCGCGCAGGTAGTCGAGGCCGTCGGGGTAGTCGTCGCGATCCACGTATTCGAAGTACGCCTCATCCAACACTACCAGTGGCGAGCTGGGGATGGCGTCGAAGAACGCGTCCAGTTGTGTCTTCGTCACGTACGTGCCGGTCGGGTTGTTCGGGTTCGCTATGAGGACGAGTTTCGTCTCGTCGGTCACGGCCGTGGCGATGGCCCCAAGGTCGTAGGTGTCCGCGCGCATAGGGGGCGTGGATGTCCGCGCGTCGAAGATTGCGGCCATAAGGGGGTAGACGACGAACGACTGCTGCGGGTAGACGATGTGATCCCCGGGCGCGATGTAGGTCTCCCCGAGTATCTGCAGGACTTCGGACGATCCATTGCCGAACAGCAGCTGCTCAGGGCCAACGCCGTGGAAGGCAGCCACGGCGTTCTTCAGGTAGAACGCGTTGCCGTCTGGGTAGTGGTGGACCGACGCGACGGCCTCAGCCATCGCGTCCAGGGCGCGCTTGGACGGCCCGAGCGGATTCTCGTTGGACGCCAGCTTGATGACGTCCGACAGCCCCAACTCGCGCTGTACCTCCTCGACGGGACGGCCGCCCTGGTACGCGGAGATCGTCTGTATGCCTGGCTTTGCGAGCACGCCGCAGGCTCCCTTTCACATCGCATCGCATCACGCGCGTGGATACGAGCCCAGAACCTTCAGTGACTGACACACCTGCTCGGCCTCTTGCAGCGCGAGCGACAGTGGCTCGGCGTCCGCGTGTCCGGTGACGTCGGCGTAGAACACGTAATCCCACGAGCGGTCGGGCGACGGCCGCGATTCCACCTTGGTGAGGTCGATCCCGCGCGGGCCGAACTGTTCGAGCACTCGCACGAGGGCGCCCGGGCGATTCGGCACGGTGAATCGTAGCGACGTCTTGTCGGCGCCTGTCGGCTTGACGCCGTGTCGGCCGATGACCAGGAACCGCGTCACGTTGTCAGCCTTGTCCTCAATGTGCTCGACCAGGCGGTCGAGGCCATAGACTTCCGCCGCCAGTCCACTAGAGACGGCGGCCACACCGTCTTCCTCCGCGGCCCTGCGCGCTGCCTCGGCCGTGTTCGAGACGATGATCTGCTCGACGCCCGGTAGGCGCTCTCGCAGCCACTCGCGACACTGCGCGAACGCTTGCTGATGCGAGTAGATGCGTCGCACGTCGCCGATGGCACAGCGCGCTAGGAGGTTGTGTACGATGGGCAGGTGGATTTCGCCGCAGATCCGCAACGGGGAGTCGGCGAACAGGTCGAGCGTGTCGATGACAACGCCCATCGTCGAGTTGGCGACGGGCACGACGCCGTAGTCCGACCGCCGGTGTTCTACCTCGCGAAACACGTCGGCCTGCGCGGCTTGCGGGTCGTACTCGACGCTCACCCCGAACCGGCCACGCGCGGCAATGTGAGTGAAGCTGGCCTCGGGGCCGAAATAGGCGATGCGGAGAGGCGTCTCAAGCGCGCGGCTGGCGGAGATGATCTCGCGATAGATCGCGGTTACGGCCTCGTCCGAGTAGACGCCGTCCGCGTTCAGGGCGCGTAGACGATCGAAGACGGCCTGCTCTCGATCGGGAGCGTAGACAGCCTGTGACCGGCCGTGTTTGAGGCGGCCAATCGCCAACGCCTCGGCCCCCCGCTCCGTGAGCAGCGCGAGGATCTCGGCGTCTATTCGGTCGATGTTGTCGCGGTGCGCCCGTAGGTCGCCCTGGGGGGCGCCTACCGCGTCGCCGGTCTGCGCAGACATGCGGTGTCGCCCCGAGGAGCTAGGATTTGGCGGCGATGATCTTCGAGACGGCCTCGGCCATCTGCTCGTCGGTCGGGTTGTCCTTGACGAGTTGCGTGAACTGTTCGGCGGAAATGCCGTGACGCTGGAGGAACGCCTTGTCGGCGGGGCACGGGTAGAAGTAGTCGCCGATGACGCCGGAGATCGTCGCGCGCGCCTTATCCGTAATGCGCGGCAGCCAGGGGATGTCCCCCATCACCAGGTCACGACCGCGCGGCTTCCAGTCGAGTGCCATGGGCTTCCCCTCAGTCGGCGTCGCCTCTGTCAGCGTCGCACTTTTCCTCAGTCACGATGCCGTCAAGAGTAGCAGCCTCTGTCGCCGCCAGTCAACGCGCGGAAGCGCGAGACATCCTTGCGCTCGCACTGGGCGGTTCGTATGCTTGCGCGGCAACACGTCACCACACGCAGGCACGGCATGGGAGAGCGCCACGATGGCCAAGAGGCCGAACATCGTTCTATTCGGCGTGGATTCGCTGCTGGCGGACCACATGAGCTGCTACGGGTATCGGCATCAGACGACGCCGCACATCGACCGCTTTGCCCAGGGCGGAACGCTCTTCGAGCGGACGTACAGCCCACACATACCCACTACGAGCGCGTACGCGTCGATGCTCACCGGGCTGGACACGTTCTCGACCCAGGTGGTCGCGCTGCGTCACAAGGGCGGCCTCCGCGACGAGGTGACGACGCTGGCGGAGATGCTGCGCGAGGAAGACTACGACACGACCTGCGTCGGATTCACGGGCAACGCGAGTTCGCGCGGCTTCGACACGTATCTCGATTACTCCGGGTGGGGCTCGTGGAACGAGGGCCGCAGCCACAAGGCGGAGAACCTGAACGACGTCGCCATGCCAGAGCTCGAGCGGATGGCGGACGGCGACAAGCCGTTCTTCCTCTTCCTTCGGCACATGGACCCGCACGCGCCCTACCTGCCACCGGCCCCCTACGAGCGCGCTTTCTATCACGGCAACGAAACGGACCCCGAGAACCGGTCCATGGACCCGGTGAAGGCGTTCAAGCCGTTCTGTGACTTCTTCGCGGCCTGGATGCCCCCCGGCATTTCGGACAAGGACTACGTTATCGCGCAGTACGACGGCGCCGTCGCGTACATGGACGCCTGCATCCAGACGATCTTCAACGCGCTCGAAGCGCTCGGGATCGTCGAGGAGACGATCGTCGTCCTGAACGGCGATCACGGCGAGACGCTCTACGACCACGAGTGCTGGTTCGACCACCACGGCATCTACGACGTGACGCTGCACGTGCCGCTCATCATCCGGTACCCGGGCAAAGTGCCGGCCGGCATGCGCGTCGGCGGATACAACCAGCACAAGGACCTGGTCCCGACGATCCTGGACCTCGCGGACATTGACACCGGCATCGACTTCGACGGCGCCAGCCTGCTGCCGATGGTCCACGGCGAGGTCGCCTCGCACGATCCAGAGATGTACATCACCGAGTGCACGTGGATGCGCAAGCATGGGTGGCGCACGCCCGAGTGGAAGCTCATCCGCGCCCTTGAGCCGGACTTCCACTTCAAGCCCGAGGTCGAGCTGTACAACCTGCTGACCGACCCTGGCGAGAACGCGAACCTGGCAGAAGCACAGCCGGACATGGTGGACCTCCTGACCGCGCGCATGGAGTCGTACATCGACACGCGCGAGAGCGAGACGGGACTCAATAACCCCATCCACCATCAGGGCGACTGGCACGGACACAAGGGCGTCGGCGCGTTCGAGACATCGCAGCAGGCGTACGACACGATGCACATCGGCGACCCGAAGGCCGCCGCGAAGCTGCAGGCCGAGTCGCGCGACTAGCCGGCGAACGGACGGTCGCATATGTCAAAGTGACCGTGGCGGTCGGACCCTCGGACGAGGACCGGCCGCCACCCACGCCCGTACGAGTTCCGCTCCGTCTGGCGGACGTCCGGCGTGATGTACCGGATCGTCAACCCGGCGCGTCGACGCGAGGACCGATTCGGTAGGCTCCCGTGGACGAGCTGGCCGTGGTGCAGGGACATGTGGCCGGCGCGGAGCACGATGTCCTCCGCCCGCTGCACGTCTGCCGTCGACACCGCGACCTCCTGGTTGATGCTGAGCAGATTTCCCTCCGCCTCGGCCGTGCCGTGGTCGAGGACGCCGTGCAGATGCGAGCCGGGGATGACCCGCATACAGCCGTTCTCCGTGTCGGCGTCGTCGATCGCGTACCACGCGGTGAGCGCCATCGGGGGTTCGAGCCCCCAGTACGTGACGTCCTGATGCCACGCGACGAACTTGCGACCCGTTGGCTCTCCGTACTTGCAGAACACGTGCGTGGCGAGTAGGAGGACGTCAGGGCCGAGAAGCGACTCGACGCTGTCCAGGACCGTCCGGTGTGACGCCAAGCGCCAGATGAACTCGTCGGTGAAGTGGCGGTCGAGCAGGCCGATTTGCGATGCGTCGCGGCCCTCGCGCGCCGCCAGCGCATCGAACGCCGCGCGGTACGCGGCGGCCGCCTGCGAGTCCACCACCGGGATCGCGGTGACGTATCCGTCACGTGCGTAGTCAGGCACTCGGTCGGCGCCGGGCGCGATAGGCTTGTCCCTGGGCGCGCGACGCGGCGCCGATGTGCGAAGGAGGAAGAGACGATGCGGCTGACAGAGGAACAGACGCGATTCTATGACGAGGCGGGGTACGTCGCAATAGACAGCGTGGCGCCCGACGAACACGTCCGCGCGATGCGCGAGCGCATCGAGGAGCTGTGCGAGGCGTGGGACACGGAGGAATCCGGCCGCCTGGGCATGCAGCAGGAGGCCTCAGTCCGTGGCGCGCTGACCGAAGCACAGACGCGGGCCACGGTGCGCAAGTTCTCGGGCCTCGTGGATCACGAGCCGGTCTTTGCGCGCCACGCGACCGACGAGGCGCTCCTCGATCTCGTGGCGGCCCTTATCGGCGCGCCTGTGTGTCTGTATGCGGACCAGGCGCTGCTGAAGCCGCCGCACGTCGGCTCGGAGAAGATGCCCCATCAGGACAACGCCTACTTCAAGGTGGAGCCCGGCGACGCCGTCGTAACGGCGTGGTGCGCGCTGGACGACGCGACGCCCGAAAACGGCTGCATGCACTACATCCCCGGCTCGCACCGCGCGGGAGCGGTAGGGCACACCGCCGTCGACGGCACGCCACACCTCGTTCCGGACGGGTTCGCGCGTGACGCGGCGGTCGCCGTGCCGATCCGCGCGGGCGGCGTCATCCTCCACCACGCCGAGAGCTTGCACTTCTCGCCGGTGAATACGACGGACGCATGGCGCCGGGCGTTCGTATGCCATTACGTGCGGGCCGACGCGACGATGCCCGGAAAGGACGCCTCGACACTCCGTCGCGTCCGAGGGTGAGGCGCCAGTCGGCCCGCGAGACGTCGCCGGTGTTTCGCCTCTCACGAGCCTTTGGTAGAATGGTCTGTCACGGCTAGACGCGGCAGCGATATGTACCAGGCAGGAGTGATTCGATCATGGCAGACAAGGTCCGAGTAGGCTTCATCGGCACGGGCGGCATCGCCGGCGCCCACCTTGGCAATCTCAAGGACTTCGACGACGTAGAATTCGTTGGCATGTGCGACGTGGCCAAGGACCGCGCGGAATCGCGCGCGGAGGAGTTCGGCGGCAGCGCGTATACCGACTTCGAACAGATGCTGGCCAAGGAAGACCTGGACGCGATCTACGTGTGCCTGCCTCCGTTCGTGCACGGGGCTCCCGAATTCGCCGCGATCGAAGCGGGCATCCCGCTCTTCATCGAGAAGCCGATCGACGTCGACATCGACGTTGCGCTGAAGATACGCGACGCGGCGGCGGAGAAGGGCACACTTACGAGCGTCGGCTACAACTGGCGTTACAGCGATGCGGTCACTGAAGCGCGTTCCCGACTCGAAGACCACACGGTGCTCGGCGCACTGGGTTCATGGATGGGCGGAATGCCGGGGACGCCGTGGTGGCGGGTGCGCAGCCAGAGCGGCGGGCAGCACGTCGAACAGACGACGCACGTCTTCGACGTGTGCCGTTACCTGCTGCAGGCGGACGCTGTGAGCGTCCACGCCGTGGCGGCCAAGGGCGGCATGACCGACAAGCCGAACTACGACATCGAAGACATCAGCTTCGTCAACATCACGTTCGACAACGGGACAATCGCGAACATCCAGTCGGCGTGCTGCCTTTCCGGGTGGGGACGCGTCAAGATGGAGGTGTTCGGCCGCGATCTGGTGGCCGACGTCACTCAGGGCCGCGCCACCTTCACGACGGGCCCCGACCAGACCGAAGAGATCAAGAGCACGGGCAATCCGTACCAGACCGAGGACAGGATCTTCATCGACGCCGTCAAGTCCGGCGATGGGTACGCAATCCGCGCCCCGTACGCCGACGCGGTGGAGACGCAGAAGATCATGATCGCGGCGACTCGGTCGATGGACAGCGGCAAGCTTGTGTTCATCCAGAACGACCAACTGGTGATCGCGTAATCGCCCGAGAACAGCAGGAGTGACACGTGCGGCTAGGAACCTACAACGTCCTCGGCCTTACGGGGTATCCCGCGGCCGCGGCCAAGCGCGATCTGCACGACCGGCTGTCCGGCGAGACAGTCACGCACTTCGCGTCCGTCTTCCGGTCTCTGCATTGCGACGTGCTGGCGCTCCAGGAAGGGGCGCCAGTGGCGCAGATGCAAAGGGTCGCGAGAGCCCTCAGCGTCAGTCTGGCCACGGTCCCGTCGCCGGAGAACTGGCCTGGCCACGTCCTGAGCCGGTACCCCATCCTGGAGTCGCGGACGTTCAGCCACACGGCTCCCGCGATCGAGACGCAGCCTTTCAGCCGATGCGCGGGGGCCGCGCTCCTGGAGCTGCCGAACGCGGAATCGCTGTGCCTTGTGGTCGTGCACCTGCACCCCAGCGACAAGCAGCTGCGCGACCGCGAGGCGGCGATGCTCCATGAGAAGCTCCCCGAGGCGCTTGCGCTGGCGTCGCACGTCGCGGTCGTGGGGGACTTCAACTGCGCGACGGACGAAGCGCTGCATAGCACGCTGCGGAGGGCGGACTTCGTGAATGCGATGGAACACGCGGGCGGGGGCATCCACGCGACGATGGACACCGCGGGGATAGAGCCGCACTTCATCGACTACATCTACCTGTCGGCGTCGCTGATCCCGTACGTGAAGAGCGCCCACGTCGTGCGCGACGAGGGGTTCAGACACGACGCGCCACTGCCCGCCGGGAAGTGGGTGCATTCAGACCACCTCCCGGTGATCGTGGATTTGGCATTGCCGTAGGCGCGTGCGACACGGGTCAGTAGTCCGCGACCGACCCGTCGTCGTGCCGGTTGTCCGGCCACGCAAATGCTCTGTCGGCGCTCCCAGAGAGGCGTAGCAGGACGCCCTCGTCCACGTCAACGCCAAGTCCCGGCCCCTCCGGCAGCGACACGTTCCCGTCGTCGTCCATGGCCCAGGACTTGTGGACGAGCCCGTCCGGCGTGCGGCGGTCGTAGCCCTCGTGTATCAGGAAGAAGGGCACGGCGGCCGACACGTGCAGGCTCGCGGCCATGCCGAGGTATGTCATCGTGCAGTGGGGCGCCAACGGGACGAAGTGCGCCTCGGCCAGGGCGGCGATCTTCTTCATCTGACTGATGCCGCCGCCGTGGCCACAGTCGGGCTGGAGGATGTCGATCACCTGGGCCTCGAGGATCTCGCGCGCCTCCCATATCGTGCGGTCACGTTCGCCCGTCGCCAACGGCACGCGGACGGCCTCGCGGATCTTCCGCATCGCCTCGATGTTGCCGGGGACCCATGCCTCTTCGAGAAATAGCAGGTCGCTCGGTTCGAGCGTTGCGCCGAATTGCTGCGCCAGTGGGAGTGGTATCTGGCTGTGGGCGTCGAACATGACTGCGCCATCGGGGCCGACTTGCGCCCGGGCGTCGCGCACTCGCTGTACGAGGGCGGCCACCTGATCCGGCGTGCCGGCGAAGGGCTGCGGCCCGCCCGGCCCGACCTTCACAGCCTTGGGGCTGGGGTACATCCATATCGTGTCGCGACACGGGCCGCCAAGAAGGCGGTAGACCGGGACGCCGTGGAGCTTCCCGGCGATGTCCCACAGCGCCATGTCAATCGCCGAGATGACATGGACCATGAACCCGCCGCCGCGCAGATTCCGGTGCGCGCGGTACATGCGCTGCCACAGGTGCTCGACGCGCGTAGGGTTCTCCCCAACGACCATCTGTCCGAGCGATTCCGCAAGCCGGCAGGCGACGACATCGTCCACGTTGTTGATGTCGCCCCACCCGGTGACGCCGTGGTTCGTCTCGATCTTCACGAACGCGCGGCCGCCCCAGGGAATGGCGCGGAGCGTCGTGACTCGTATGGCGGACGCGCGGTCTTCGACGTGCCGGGAATCGTCAGACATTACCGTATGCTCCTCGCGCGCGGGTCCCGACACCCATGTGTCGCCTACAGTGCGGGGATTTGCTCCGCGGCCGGGGCAAACTCACCATCTCGGACGACGGCGACGTACGCGGGCTTCAGGCAGTCGCCATTCTCGTCGAAGTACGTGCGGCCGGTCACGCCGGCGTAGGCCGTCTCGGGAGTCGTCATGGCCGCGAGGGCGTCGCGGATGGCGGTGCGGTCGCTACCGACGCGACCGATGACATCGAACAGTTGGTTGGCGGCGTCGTATGTCAACGCGGCCCAGGTGTCCGGATCCTGTCCGTCAAACTTCTCGCGGAACGCCGTGCGGAACGACTGCGCGACGGGGCCGCCGATGTCTGGATGCACGATGAACGGCGTCGTCAGCAGCAGGCCCTCGACGGCTTCGCCGCCGTTCTCGATCAGGTCGGGCGAGTATAGGCCGTCCCCGCCGATGAACTGCGTGGCGACGCCCTTTTCGCGCGCCTGCTTCACAATCGACGCGGCCTCGTTGTAGAGGCCGGCGATGAAGATGATGTCTGGATTCTGCGACGCGAACTTGTCGATCGCGGGTGAGAAATCGAGGGTGGCCTCGCGCTGGAACGCCTCCTCGCCGACGATCTCAATTCCCAGGCGTTCGGCGTCGGCGACGAAGGCGTTCTTGAGGCCGGAGCCGTAGTCGTCGTTGTCGTAGAATATTGCCGCGCTCTCGAGGCCAAGCACGTCCTTGATGTACCGCGCCAGGGATTGCCCCTGGTAGCCGTCGTGGTAGAGGTTCCTAAACGTCCAGTCCGACCCCTTGCAGATGTCGACGTTCGTCGAGCCGGGGGAGAACTCCACGACCCCGAACTGCTTGTAGATCGCCTTGCCCGCGGCCGAACAGATAGAGTTGAAGTGGCCGATCACGGCGGACACCATCGGGTCGGTCGCCAGCTTCGTGGCTACGATGTTCGCCTGGTCGTCCCTTCCCTGGTCGTCCTCGAACACCATCTCGACCGACACGCCGCCGATGCCTCCGCGTTCGTTCACCTGGTCGCGCGCGAGCTCGGCTCCCATGCGGATCTGCTCGCCGAACGCCGCCGCGCTGCCGGTGAACGGCCCGGCTACGCCGATGCGGATGACGTCCGTGGGCTTGGCTTGGGGAGCGCTCGAGGATTGCTGCGTTCGGTCTCCGCCACGGCAAGCCCCAAACACGACGGAGCCGACCACGAATACGACTACTGCTGCGATGCGCCTATGTGTCCTCATGCCGGACGCCTCCAATGCTTGTGGGTTAGCTACACCCAGGTCCTCGGTAGGTGTGAATCTCGGTAGCGGTCCAGCGC
>NYZG01000176.1 GCA_002687025.1 Candidatus Poribacteria bacterium | reverse complement strand
TTCATCGTCAGGCGTCCGGTGGTGAGCGCCTAGATGAACAGCGTCGCCTTGGACTTGAAGGCATCGCCGAGGAACGTGCCTACGCCACCACGGTCGAGGTCGGGGCGCATCTCCTCGTCGGTGACCCCCATGATATCCATCGCCATGGTGCAGGAGATGATTCGGACCCCCATTTCCTGTGCGACCTCCATGAGCTCGTCGAGCGTCGCGACGCCCTTGGATTCCATGATGCCACGCATCATCTTGGCGCCCGCGCCGGCGAAGTTCATTTTGGAGATGCCGAGCTTGTCCATGTTCTCGGGGAGCATCATGGTGAACATCTTCTCCATGAACGACTTGCCCGCCGTCTCAGCCTGCTCCTTGATGACGCTGAGTCCCCAGAAGGTGAAGTACATGGAACACTCGTAACCCATCGCGAGCGCGCCGGTGGCGATGATGAAGGCAGCCATCGCCTTGTCGAGTTCGCCGCTGAAGCAGACGATCGTCACGCGGTCGTCGGGTAGCTTGGCTTCGAGTTCCTCGATGCGCTTCTCGTAGCGGGCCTCGAGTTCGCTCATGCGCGTCTCGAGCGCCACGAGTTGATCGCCGCTCCGCGCCTCTTGCGCGATGGCCATGGGGCCTCCCCTTCCGCTCGGTCTACACGCGCTTCACGTGATGGATGTACACCGTTCGGCCGTCGTCGCCCGTCTCCTCGTCTTGCGAGAGCAACTCGTACTCGGCCCGGCCGTCGATCCAGGCGCGGAAGTCCGGCACGGAGCCTCGGTCGGTGGCGAGCACCTTCAGCCACTCTCCTTCGGAGAGCTCCTTGGCGGCCTGGCTCGCACGCACCAGCGGCATAGGGCACTGCAGGCCGCGGGCGTCGATCACGGTCGTCGGGCCGTCCTGGGCGTCGTCGCTCATTCCGTTGCCCTCTCGTGCGTCGCGTCGTCGTCCGCGTGCGTCGGCGCTATGATACCTCAGGTGGCGGCCCGGAGACATAAGCTCGGATCGGCCGGTTCCTACCCCACTATACCTGGTTCACCACTCGGCAGCGCTGACGATACGCCTTCGTCCACGCGGGCCGCTCATCAGCGATGGCGAGAAGGTCGCTGAGTAGCGATGGCGCCGGCATCTGGCCGGGTTAGCGTCAGTACTCGACCCATTTGAGGATCTCACCACTCTCAAGCAGCTGACCGTCTTCGTACACATCATACTGGGGCATCATGTCGAAGTTGAAGAGCATCACCTGTCCCCAGGTGATCCCGCCGGGCCGATAGCCCTTGAGAGCGTCCAGGAAGTAACCGAACTGCGCCAGTCGCTTCGATTCGTCAGATGGCGTGCCGAACATGTGCCGCGGGTACCCCCATTCCGTTACCCAGTACGGGAGGTCGGTGCCTGCTTGATCCAGAATGGGATCCATCAGCTGCCGGATCACCCGCAGCGCGGTGTCGCTGCCGGTATCGGGCGCGGTGTCGGTAATCGCAGGATAGAAGTGCACCGCGATGCCATCGGCGGACTCCAGGTAGTCGTCCGCGTCATCCTGCCGAGGATGCCTCCCACGAAGGAGCTGAAGGTAGAGCGGCGACCGGACAATCGAACCGTTGACGCCACGGACCCACGAGTCCGGGGGATCGGCCATGCCCGGTGTCAGAATCTTGACTTGTCCCGGGCCGTAGATTTCATCGACAAGCGCACGGGCCGTCCTGATCGCCTCACCGCACTTGCGGACGCCCTGCCGCACGACGACAAAGCGTTCGTCGTTCCAGGCCGTGGTGTCATCGACGAACCACCCGCCCTCAACGACCGGCAAGTCCCCGTTGAAGTCCGCCCAGTTGACCTCGTTCATGATCTGCAGGGCTTCGATCCGCGCGCCGCGGTTACGGCAGTCGCGTAGGAAGCCACCAAGAACCCGCCGAAAGCGATGGATGTCGAGGTCCGCAAGGCGATACTGGTCCCAGAGCAACGGAAACTGCCCGCCAGGATTGGGAATCCCTTCTCGTTTGACGGCGCCATCCACGTAGAATGCTGGGTCCGCCGCGCCAATCCAGATGGTCACGTCCATGCCCAACTGGTTGCAGTGAAGGATGTGCTCCAACGCGTTCTCATACGGAAGCTGGAGAGCCAACCGAACGCGCCTTGCTCCGGCGCGGCGCATGCTGCCCAGAATCTGCTTCTGGAGCCTCAAGTCCCCGTCGCCGGCCCACACCAGGTTGGGCCGATTGATTCCGAGCGTCAGCGTCACGCCACGCCCACTGCGTGTCGCCGCAGTACCGTCGCGCGAAGGCTGTTCTGAGGCCCTTGCGGCAAAGACCAAGGCCCCCATTACGATGGCATGAACGAGGAGCCCCCTATCGGACATTTCCGCTTCCCCTGAATCCAAGCGCGATCTCCGCACTGATTGCACGAGGAATGTAATGCGATCAGTGTCCCGGCGCAACGATCTGCGAACGGCGGGACAGGCCTCGGAAGTCGGCCGGTGGCGCGTCTGGAGGTCAGATGCTCTCGTCGCACGTGAAGGCGTTCTGGACGTGCGTCACGGAAGGTTCGGCGCGGCCGGTGAGGATGCCTATCACGTCGAAGCGGCATGGCGCGTCCCACAGGTCGTTGGCCTGTAGGTACGCGATCGCGGCGCGACACACCTTCGCCTGCTTCGCGGGCGTCACAGCGGCCAGCGGGCCGCCGTAGGCGCTGCCGGAGCGCGTCTTCACCTCTACGAACACGGTCGTCTCGCCGTCGCGGGCGACGATGTCGATCTCGCCCTCGCGGGTGCGGTAGCCGCGCTCGACTATCGCGTAACCGGCGTCCCGCAAGCGGGCACACGCCAGATCCTCGCCACGCGCGCCGACGCGCGCCTGCCGCGTGCGTGTATCGCCTTCACTCACAGTGTTCCCGCACGCCTCGGAAGGAGCGTCTGTGTATCGGGCACGGGCCGTGCTCCGCGATGGCGTCGCGGTGCGACTGCGCCGGATAGCCCTTGTGACCCGCGAAGCCGTATTCCGGGTACTCCGCGTCGTATTCCACCATCAGGCGGTCCCGCGTTACCTTGGCGATCACCGAGGCGGCGGCGATGGACAGGCAGCGACCGTCACCCTTCACGATCGGCTCGATATGAGGTCTGGGGTCTGGGAAATGGCGGGCGGGGGAGTGGTTTCCGTCCACGAGGACGCAGTTGGGAAGGGGGTCCAGAGTGGCAGCGGCTCGCGCCATTGCGGCGAGTGACGCCTGGAGGATGTTGATCCGGTCGATTTCGTCAGGGTCCACGCGGGCCACGCCGTAGGACAGAGCGGCGGCAATGACGTGGGCGTATACCCGCTCGCGTTGGCGCGGGCTGAGCTTCTTGGAGTCGTTCAGCAGGGGCTCGGACGCCGCGGCCTCGGCGTCCGCGAACACGACCGCCGCAGCTACCACGGGGCCCGCGAGCGGCCCGCGTCCGGCCTCGTCCACACCGGCGACAACGCGGTAGCCCATCGCGCCGCAGCGCAGCTCTTCGTCGTACGTGGGGCCGGAGGCCGCCAACACGCCAGCAGGCCTAGGCCTGCTTCGCGCGTCTGTACGGACGCTCCTTCACGCGCGCGCTCTTGCCGCTACGCTCGCGAAGGTAATAGAGCTTCGCGCGACGGACGGCGCCGCGGCGCACGACCTCGATGCTCTGGATGCGCGGCGAGAACAGCGGGAACGTGCGCTCGGTCGCGACGCTGAACGACGTGCGCCGCACCGTAAACGACGAGCCGGAACCGTTCGCGCGACGGCGTAGCACCACGCCTTCAAAGGGCTGGATGCGCTCGCGCTCACCTTCAACGACGCGGACGTTCACCTTCACGGTGTCGCCGGGGTAAAACTGGTGATCGTCGTCGCGCGCGATGACGAAGTCGTCAAGGGACTTCGCGTACTTCTCGTCAACGGCTTTGAGCAGGTCCATTCTCTTCTTCCTTATTCCTTGCGGCCGCCGGGTCCCCGGCTACGGGCCGCCGTCCTCCGTGTCCGACTCCATCTTGATCTCTTCGAGAACGCGGCTGTCCTCGTCGCTCAGCGCGGCTTCGTCGAGAAGCTCCGGCCGCCTCGCCCATGTTCTCCTCAGCGCCTCACGTCGGCGCCACGCCTCGACCTTCTTCGGGTCGCCGCTGAGCAGTTCCTCCGGCGCCGACCTCCCAGCCCATTCGGCCGGCCGCGTGTAATGCGGCGCGTCGAGCAGGTCGTCCGCGAACGAGTCGTAAAGCGCCGACTCGGCGTCGCTCAGCACGCCGGGCAACAACCTCGCCACCGCGTCGAGCAACACGAGAGCAGGGAGTTCGCCGCCGCTCAACACGTAATCCCCGACGGACAGTTCCTCGTCGACCAGTTCCGTCCGGACGCGCTCGTCGATGCCCTTGTAGCGTCCGCATATCACGAGCAGGCGCGGCCGCAACGACAGTCGCTCGCACGCCCTTTGCGACAGTGGTTCGCCCTGTGGCGTCATGTACACCACGTGAGGACTCGCGCCGTCGTCGTCGCGCGCTGCCTGAATCGCACCGAACAGCGGCTCGGGTTTCAGCACCATGCCGGCGGTACCCCCGTAGGGGTAGTCGTCGACCTGCCGGTGCGGTCCATCCGCATAGTCCCGCAGGTCCACCGCCCGCACCCGAAGTCGCCCTGCCTCCACGGCCCGTCGCGGCATCCCGTAGGACAGCGCTCCCGCGACCATCTCCGGGAAGATCGTGACGATCTCGCATGTCAGAAGCGGCGACGCCATCTTGCCTCACGGTCCGCCTCAGACGGCACTGCTGGGGTCGTCGTCGCTCCGCGCGGCACACAAAAGCGGTCGACCAGTTCGTGCCGGCCGACCGCCTAAACTATCCGTCACTGCGCGCCGCTGACGTCCGTTTCCCCCATCGGGTTCTGCCGGAACGTCGCGTAGCGATGATGGAAACAGCTCAGACGGTGTCTCATCGGCCCTCCCGCCGCGTCACTCGACGATCTCCAGGACGGCCTTGGCGTTTTCTCGCGCGGCGGCCGCCGCAAGGACGGTTCGCAACGCGCGCGCGGTTCGTCCCTGCCGGCCGATGACCTGACCCAGATCGTCAGGGGCCACGCTGAGCTCAATGATCGTCGTCCGCCCGACCATGCCCTCTCCAACGGAGACTTCATCGGGGCTGTCGACAAGCAACTTGGCGATGTATTCGACGAGTTCCTTCACGGACTGCTCCCCGATGGGGTCTGGTCTATTCTTCGTCGCCGTCGCCGTCAGACACATCGGATTCGTCGGCGGCGTCATCGACGACGACCGGCGCCGGTTCTTCGGAGTCGTCGGCGGAGAGCGCAGGGGGCGCCGGCTCGACGCCCTTGTAGCGCGCCCACACGCCGGTACGGCGCATCAGGCTTCGCACGGTGTCACTCGGCTCGGCGCCCATGTTGAGCCAGTAGAGAGCGCGCTCCTCGTTGAGGACGAGCTCAAACTGCGTGGGCACCGGGTCGTAGTGGCCAATGCGTTCGACGAACCGGCCGTCTCGGTTGGCGGCCCGGTCGGCGACGACTATACGGTAGAACGCTCGCTTCTTGCGTCCCGCTCGCTGCAATCGGATACGCGCTGCCAATCTCTTCCTCCGTTACTGGATCGGGAAGGCCTGCTTCATGGCCCGTCGCTGTTTGCGGTTCTTTCCCCCGGACATCATATTGGGGATCTGCTTCATCATTCGGTTCATCTGGGCCAACTGCTGCACGAGTTGGTTGATCTGTTGGACGCTTGTGCCACTGCCCTTGGCGATACGGCGCTTCCGACTGGCGTCCAGGAGCCTATGGTCCTGGCGTTCCTGAGGCGTCATGGACAGAATGATTGCCTCAACGCGCTTCATCTGTCCCTCATCGGCTTCGAGGCCCTGCCGTTTCATGCCGTCGAAGCCGGGGATCATGCCGAGTACCTGGTCGAGGCTGCCCATGCGGCGTATCTGCGCCAACTGGTCGAGGAAGTCCTCGAAGGTCAGCCCCTGCTTCTCCATGATCTTCGCTTCGAGTTCCTGCGCCTTCTCCTCGTCCATCACCGCCTCGGCCTTCTCGATGAGGGAGAGCATGTCCCCCTGTCCGAGAATGCGTGAGGCGATGCGGTCGGGGTGGAAGTCCTCGAGCGCGTCGATCTTCTCGCCGGTGCCGAAGTACATGATCGGCACTTCGGTCACAGCGCGTATGGAGAGGGCCGATCCGCCACGGGCGTCGCCGTCCATCTTGGACAGGACGATGCCGGTGAGGTCGAGTCGTCGGTGGAATTCCTCGGCCACCGACACGGCTTCCTGGCCGGTCGTGGCGTCGACGACGAGCATGCGGTCGGTTGGTTTGACGGTGGAGGCGATCTTGTCCAGCTCGTCCATGAGCTCGTCGTTGGTCTGCATCCTGCCGGCGGTGTCGAGGATGACGACGTTGTTCCCTGCGCGCTGCGCAGCGCTCAGGGCCGCCATGGCGATGTGGGGCGGCGGCGTACCCGTGCCCATCGCGTGGACGGGGACATCAATCTGTTCGCCGAGCACCTGCAGTTGCTTGATCGCCGCCGGCCGGTAGATGTCGCACGCCGCAAGCAGGGGCTTCTTGCCCTGCTTCTGCAGACTGAGCGCGAGTTTGGCACACGCGGTTGTCTTGCCGGCGCCGTTCAGGCCGACCATGAGCAGGATCTGCGTGCCGGAGGGTGGCGCCGCGAGCTTCGCGGCCGTATCGCCCATGAGCGTCGTCAACTCGTCGCTGACGATGGTTAGCACCTGCTGGTCTGGCGTCAGGCTCTTGAGCACGTCCTGGGCCAGCGCGCGTTCCTGCACGCGGCGCATGAAGTCGCGGGCGACCTGGAAATTCACGTCGGCCTCGAGCAAAGCCAGGCGCACCTCGCGAAGGACATCGCGGATGTTCTTCTCGGTCAGTCGCCCTCGGCCGCGAAGGCCTTTGAAGGCGGCGTCCAGCTTTTCAGAAAGGCTCTCGAACATGGGTCTGTCCAGCGTATGAGCGGGCAGAATACGCCCACTACTCGCAGACGTTCATGGTATCTTGGGGGGCGGGTCATGTCAAACCCGGCGGCGCGTGCCAGCCCGCGCGGGAAGCGGCGTCCGTGGCTCTGCGGAGAGGTCAGCCCGATGCCTCGGCCGGCGCTCCCTCGGCCTCTTTGAGCGCCTTCATGCGGGCGCGTATCACATCGCCTGCGAGCTTGTCGGCGGCGCGGTTCTGCTCGCGCGGGACGTGCGTCACCGAGGCGGACATGAATCCGCGCAGCGCGGCCATCACGGACTCGTAGAGCGGGCGTAGGGTTTCGTTCTTCACGCGGTACTCGCCGGAGATCTGCTTGACCATCAGCTCGCTGTCGGAGAACGCCTCGACCCGGTCGACGCCGAGCTCGCGCGCGGCGTGCAGCGCCTCGACGAGCGCCGTGTATTCCGCGACGTTGTTCGTCTGCTTGCCGATGTAGCGTCCGTGGGACGACACCACGTGTCCGTCGGCATCTTCGATCAGGTAGGCGATGCTGGCGTGGCCGGGGTTGCCTTTCGAGGCGCCGTCGGTGCGGATCACATGGCTCGGATCAGGCATTGGCTTCGACGGGCTCTTCGACGGGAGCGACGTAGAGCGTCCGTCCGCACGACGGGCACGCGTACCGGCGGTCGTACGACTGCGCCTGGAGCATGAGCTGCGGGGGGATGGTCATTCGGCACTCGCCGCAGTTGTACGTCGGTATCTTGCGGCGCTGCTCGGTTGTCTCGCCGATGGAGACACGAGAGACCATGGTGGTCTTGCGGCGTGTGCGCCACCTCTCGTATTCGTCGCGGGCGGCCGGCTTGATGCCCTGAGCGTGGGCCTCGCGGTCCTGCTTGCGAGCTGCGATGGCTGCGTCGTGCTTCTTCACGGCGGCCGCGGCTTTGCGTCGCTCGTCGTTGGACGCCTTTACGAACGCTTCGTATTTGGCTGTCTCAGCGTCGAGGGTCTCTTTGGCCACGTCGATGGCGAGGAGGAGTTCGATGGTCTCCTCCTCGAGGTTGCCAACGCGCTCGGTCGTGGTGTCTATCTGCTTCTCGTAGGCGAGGTAGTCGCTCGCGTCCTTGGCGATCTTGAGCTGCTCGTGGAATTTCTCGAGCTTCTCCTGCTCGCCGAGCAACTCGGTCTCACGGGCGCTGTGTTCGACCTGTGCCTGCTTGTGCGCGGCGTCTTTCTCGCGCTTGGTTTCGCCGCGCTTCTCTCTTTCGGCCTCGAGGGCCTTGGCCCGGCGGATCAAGTCGCGGCGCTGCTCTGCGAGTTGGAGGATGTCGCTGTCGATCAGTTGCAGGTCGTGCAGGGCGGCCAGTCGGTCACGGAGCTCAGTCATTCGGAAGCGCTTCCAATTCATCGTCGTTCGGCGGCAGCGGCGGCGGCAGCGGCGGGAGGTGTCGCGACGCCAGCACGGCCAAGACGATCCCGAACTCGTACAGGCCCAGAAGCGGCACGGCCATCAGTAGCATCGGCACGATGTCGCCGGGCGTCAACAGGGCCGAGGCGACGATCAGCACGAAGAACGCGACGCGGCGTTTCTCTCGATACGTCGACGCGCGCACGATGTCCAGTCGTGCCAAGAACGCCATCACCAACGGTAGTTCAAACGCAACGCCAAACGCAAGCATCAAGTGCATCAGGAAGCTGATGTAGTCGTTGTAGGTCCACAGATTCTCGGGCTGGAGGAAGACCTCGCTGCTGCGCCACAGGTTCGCGGAGACCTCGAGGAAAATCGGGGACGCCACGAAGAAGGAGAACAGCACCCCCAGAATGAAGAACCCGCTCAGAAAGCCCGACAGGCGGATCGCTATGCGCCGCTCCGTGCTCTTGAGCGCGGGCACGACGAAGCACCAGACCTGATACAGGATGACGGGGGCAGCGAGGAGGAAACCGGCCATCAGGACGAGCTTGAAGAGCGCGGTAAACGGCCCCATGGGGTCGCGAAAGTTTGGGATGAACGGCGTGTCGTCGGTCGCGGTGGCTCTGAGCCAGATCTCAGAGAAGGCGGTTAGCGTGTTACGCATCCCGCGGTCCCCGGCCCACTCCAAGGCGTCGGCGAGGAGAACCTGCACGCGCATGCTCTGGGGGAGCATGAGCAGGTTGTAGAGGTGCTTGCGGAACGGGAAGGCGATCACGACGCCGACGGTCAGCGCGATGAGGATGCGGATGAGTCGGGTGCGCAACTCATCGAGGTGCTCGAGGAAAGTCATGGCCGCTTCGGCGTTACCGGCCCGACGTCGCACCCGGCGGAGCTCCTTGCGTGGCGGATATCGTGGTCAGGAGGCGATTACGAGGACGCGGAATCCTTGGACGGCTCGTCTTTGAGGGCCGTCTCGACATCGGTCTGCACCTGGCGGCCGACCTTCTTGAATTCCTGGATCGCCTGTCCGACAGAACGCGCCATCTCCGGAAGCCGCCGACTGCCGAACAGCAGCAGCGCCAGGACGATGATGACGACGATCTCTCCCCCGCCTAGCCAACTCGGCATGATCGTACCTCCATGGCGTGCCTACGCGCACGGGGCGACGCCCCGACGTAGGAGATTATAGCCACCGGCCGACAGGTCCGCAATGCGAGGTTGCGTGACCGAGGCTGGGCTCTCGTCCAGCCATCGGGGCGAGGCGGGGCCGGGAGCCGGAAAGCGTCGATGTCGGGCAGGTCACTTGCGGATCACCATCCGCCGCCGCTCGACGAACTCACCGGCGCGCAGTTCATAGATGTACACGCCGCTCGCGACGGACTCGCCGAGCTCGTTGCGCCCATCCCAGTACGCGGCCGACGACCTGCCACGGTACACGCCAGCGTCGAGATGCCCCAGCCGCAGGCGACGCGCCTCGCGGCCCCGGGCGTCGTAGACGCGAACCGTCACGTCCGACGCCTCGGCGAGATCGAACGGAATCCAGGTGTCGGGGTTGAATGGGTTCGGGTAGTTCGGGAGCAGCGCGCTCACATCGGGTCGCGGAGCGGCGAGGGCAGCGGGAGCCGCCGCGGCCGTTACCGGCATATTGTACGTGAACTGCCACGGCCCTCCATTGTCCGCGGTGACGTCCACGACGAACGCGACGCTTGCGCCCGCGGCCTCACCCAGGTCCACGACCAACCCGTTGTTGTTCCGCGCCGTCCAGTCCGGCCATGTCGCATGGGTCACCGTGCCGGCTACCACGGTGGCGTTCTCGTCCTCCGTGCTCAGCGTGACGACGACGTTCTCGGCGTCGGCGGTGAACGCAGCGGTCTTTAGGCGCAGACGAGGCAGCACGCGTTCGCCCGGGCTCGCCACGCCGTCTCGGTTGCCGCCGGGCTCCGGGTCGAATACCCATGTGTTCCGCAGCGTGAAGTCCGGCGGCTCCTCGACTATGGGGAAGGTGTACGCGAACTGCCACGGCCCACCGTTGCTCGCCCTCACGTCCACGACGGCCGTCACGTCGTGCGAGGCCGCGCCGCGCGCGATGCGGACCATGAGGCCCGCGATCGTCCGCGCAGCGCCGGCCGGCCAGGTCGAGTGTGTTTCCTCGGCGCGGTCCACGGTAACGTCCGGGTCGTCGATGGTGAGCGTCACCCGGACGTTCATCGCGTCCGCCGAGCCATCGTTCATCAACCGGATGCGTGGAAACACTCGTTCTCCCGCTTCGGCCACGCCGTCGTGGTCGCCGCGCGGGGTCGGATCATAGATCCAGGCGTTGCGCTTGCGGAACGCCACAGACGGCTCCGTCACGGCGAAGGTGAACGTGAACTGCCACGGCCCGCCCTCGTCCGCCGTTACGTCGACAGTCGCCTGGACATCGTGGGGCGTGGCGGTCGGCGAGATGAGCAGGGCGAGGCCGCTGTTGTTCCGCGCTACTCCCGCGGGCCACGTCGCGTATGTGACGGTTCCGCTCACGATCGTCACGTCCGGGTCGTCGATGGTGAGTGTGACGCTGACGTTCTCCGCGTCCGCGCCGCCTTCGTTCTTCAGCCGCACGCGGGGGAGCACGCTCTCTCCGGCCTCGGCCATCCCGTTCCTTGTGGATGCGGTCGGTTCGTAGATCCAGGCGTTGCGCTTGGCGAATCTCGGCGCCGAAGCGACCACGGGGACGATGAACGCGAACTGCCACGGCCCGGCGCCGTCCGCCGTCACGTCTACGAGCATCGACACATCGTGCGCGGTCGCGTCTGGTGAGACGTCGAGGGCGAGACCGTCGCTGTTCCGAGCCGTACCTTCGGGCCATGTGGAGTGCGTCACAACGCCGTTGGTGACCGTAACATCCGGGTCGGTCGTTGAAAGCGTAACCGTCACGTTGGTCGCGTCGCCCGGGCCGTCGTTGCGCAGCCGCACTCTCGGCAGGATGCGCTCACCGGGATTGGCGACTCCGTCCTTGTTCCCGTCGGGCGACGGGTCGAACACCCACGCGCTGCGCTTCGTGAACTCAAGCGGCGGAACGACGATCGAGAACACGAACTCGAACTGCCACGGCCCGCCCTCGTCGGACGTCACTTCTATCGCGAGCGTCACGTCGCGCGAGGTCGCGTCCGACGCGATGTCCAGCGCGAGGCCGTCGTTGTTCCGCGCTGCGCCCGCCGGCCAGGAGGCGTGCAGCGCTTCGCCGCCTACGACCGTCACGTCGGGATCGGCGGTCATCACCGTGACGCGGACGTTGGTGGCGTCGCTGGGGCCGTCGTTGCGTAGGCGCACGCGCGGGTGGACGCGTTCGCCCGGGTTCGCGGCGCCGTCCCTGTTGGCCCACGGCTTCGGGTCGAAGATCCACGCGTTGCGCTTGGTGAACTCGTGAGCCGGCGCCACGATTGGGAACGTGTACGTGAACTGCCACGGGCCGCCGTTGTCCGCCGTCACGTCCACGATGGCCGTGACGTCGTGCGGCGTGGCGTCCGGCGCGATGTCCAGGACGAAGCCTACGTTGTTGCGCGCTTCGCCGGACGGCCAGAACGCGTGCACGACCTCGCCGTTGACCACCCTCACGTCGGCGTCACCAACGGTAAGTGTGGCGTGCGCGTTGCTCGCGCCCCCATCGCCCTCGTTCAGCATACGGGCCCGCAGCCGGACGCGCTCGCTTGGGTTTGCCACACCGTCGCCATTGCCGCCAGGGTCGCGGACCCACGCACTACGCTGCGCGAGGCTGGGCCGCATGCTGTATGCCGACATGTCCCATAGCAGGATCGTCCCTTCCCAGCTGCCGCTTGCGAGTGTCTGCCCGTCGGGAGAGAAGGCGACCGATGTGGTCTCGACCGCGTGCCCGGGGAGTGTAACTGTGTGTTCGCCGGAGTCCATGTCCCAGAGCGCCACTGCTGCGCCGATGGCGCCGGCGAGCAGACGGCCATCGGGGGAGACCGCGATCGCCGAGACATACGACGTGTACAGATGCGCGGCCAGCGTAGGCATCGGCTCGCTGGAGCTGACTTTCCACCGCTGTACGGCCGCATAGCCGCCCACCGCAACGACGGTGCCGCTGCGCGAGAACGCCACCGATTCCACGTGCGGCGAGTCGCTGTGCAGCGTGGCGGTCGCCTGATGCGACGTGGTGTCCCAGAGCTTCGCGGTACCGTCCCGGCC
The DNA here is from genome assembly GCA_002687025.1 of Candidatus Poribacteria bacterium. Classification (GTDB taxonomy): domain Bacteria; phylum Poribacteria; class WGA-4E. Next base: position 12,323 of record NYZG01000176.1, on the reverse strand, counting down.
GCCGCCTGCAATGGTCTTCCCATTGGGAGAGAACGCGACGCATGTGACGCCCGATGTGTGTCCCTGGAGCGCTGCGATTTCCTGACCCGAGAGCGTGTCCCACACCCTAACGGCGCGGTCCCAACTCCCGGTTGCGAGCGGCGAGCCGTCCGGTGAGAAGGCCACCGACAGGACGGAGGCAGTGTGCCCATGGAATACTTCGACTTCCGCCCCTGATGCGACGTCCCACAGCCTCGCCGTGCCGTCCCCGCTGCCGCTCGCTATCGTTTCGCCGTCAGGCGAGAACGCGACGGATCTGGCCCAGTCGGTGTGTCCCTGCAGGGTGGCGGCCTCCTGGCGTGACTGAACGTCCCAGAGCTTCACGTCGACGCCATCGCCGCTGGCCAGCGTTGCGCCGTCGGGGGAGAACGCAACGGAGGAGACCAAGGACGAGTACCTCGATACCGTAGCGGCCTCTTGCTGTGTGGCGATGTCCCAGAGCTTCACAGTGTTGTCCCCGCTGCTGCTCGCGAGTGTCGCACCGTCAGGCGAGAACGCCAGCGACCAGACCCAGTACGTGTGCCCTCGCAGGTCGGCGATCCCCGACCGCGAGGGGACGTCCCAGACCTTCAGCTCTCGCAGACTACCGCTCGCGAGCGTCGTCCCGTCGGGCGAGAAGGCGACCGACTCGACCCATTGCGTGTGACCGTGGAGCGTGGCCACCTCCTGACGCGAGGCGATGTCCCATAGCGTTACTGTCCGATCCCGGCTGCCGCTGGCGAGGGTAGCGCCGTCTGGAGAGATGGCGAAGACCGCGACGGCGTCGGCGTGTGCTTGTAGTGTTGCGAGCTCCCGCCGCGAGGCGACATCCCACAGCTTCACGGAGTTGTCGTTCCCGCTGGCGCCCGTAGCTAGCGTGGCTCCGTCGGGGAGGAATGTCAGCACCCCGACGGGCCCGGAGTGGCCCGTCAGGGTCGCGATCTGACTGCGAGAGGCCGCGTCCCACAACTCCACAGCGCCATCCGAGCCGCCGATCGCCAAGGTCGCGCCATCTGGCGAGAAGGCGACGGAGAGGACCGCGTAAGAGTGCCCCTCCAGCGCGCCGATCTCCCGCCGTGAGGCAATGTCCCATAGCCTCACCCGCCCATCAGAGTCTCCCGCCGCGAGTGTCGCACTGTCAGGCGAGAACGCTGTGCACATCATTGAGGCATTGGCGTCGAGGAAGGCGTCTCGTTCGAGCGCGTGTGCGTCCCACAGTTCCACGCCGGCGGTTGTCGCCACGGCGAGGAGCTTCCCGTCTGGGGAGTACTGGACGGCCCCCACGCCGCCGGCGCCCAACCGGGCAATAGCGCCTTCGGGGAGCGCGATCGCAACGTTGCAGATGAGCGCCACGAGGCACACCAGCGCGGCTGCGGGCGCCTGCCCTCGCCCGCCACGCGGGACACGGAAAAGGTGGGATGACGAGACCATGCAATTGCCTTCCCTACGACAGACCGTCTGCGTGTTGCCAGTTGCCGACCCGCGGCGCCCACGACGGGCACGGACGCTCCTCTGAGCCGAGGGGCTCGTCGGCCTGTTCCGCTATATTGGTAGAGGGACGGCCGCGAGAAGCCAGAACAGGAACCTGCAGGGACGGCGGCCCGCCTCGCCCCTTCGGGCGTCTCCTCAGAGCAGGACTGCGAGTGCCGCCGACTGACGAGGCCGCCCGCGCCCGACGCGCGTGTGTCAACGGCGCGCGAGCGCGCACTGCCCGGCTATACTCGTTCGAGGGTGGATATGTGCGGCAGCTGTCGGAACCAACCCTCGTAGTCGAGACCGTACCCGACGACGAATCGGTCGGGAATCTGGAAGCCCACGTAGTCGACCGGAATGTCGACCACGCGCCTCCCGGGCTTGTCCAGGAACGCGCAGACGCGGATCGAGGCAGGACCGTGCTCAGCGAGGTGGTCGATCACGTGCAGGAGCGTCCTGCCGGTGTCGGCGATGTCCTCGATCAGCAGCACGTGCCGATCGCGTATCGAGGTCGTCATCCGCGCGTTCCACTCGAACTGCCCGGACGACTCGGCGCCTATGTAGCTGGATAGCCCAAGGAAGTCGACACGGACGGGGATGGTGAGCGCGCGAGTAAGGTCCGCGAGGAATATGTAGGAGCCCTTGAGGATGGATATCACTGTCAGCTCATGGTCTGCGTAGTCCGTGGAGATCGCCGCGGCCAGCTCGCCGACGCGGGCGGCGATGCGCTCCTCGCTGAAGACGGTCTCGCCCAGCTTCCATCCATCCACGGGCGTCATCGGCTGGTCACCTCCATCTCGACGACGAGGATACGCTGCGTCCCGCCGGTGACCGCGTAGCGGCCGTCGGCCCGCATGCCCACCACCCATACCACCTCCTCGCCCGCGCACAGGACGGCCACGGCGCCACGCCTATGGGGTGGGTGGCGAACGTCGCTCAGGTAGTCGGCGACGGTCTTGGAGCCGGTCATTCCGAAAGGCTGGAAGCGGTCGCCCGGGCGCCATCGGCGTAGGGTCAGGGCGCCGGGGAGGGCGTCGGCGTCGTATGCGGCTCGATCTGGGGGAAGCGGCCCTCGCGTGAAGCCACGGCGGGCGTGGAACTTCGTCCGCACCGACACGCCTGCGGCCGCAAGAAGTCCCCTGCCGGGCGTCGGCACGGGAATCTCGACCTCGGGGGCGTCGTCCTCGGCGTCGTTCGTCTCCTCGCTCAGGCGCACGTGCTCGCCCTGACGCTCCAGACGGGATGTCCGCGTGATCCAGAGCGGCCCCACGGCGTCCGACGCGATGAAGTCGCGGACGCGCTCCGTCTCCTCGAAGGTCAGCGAACGGGACACGGCCGTCCCGTCGAGCCACAGGCGGATGACGCGCCGCGCGATCGCGACCGGCAGCGCGGAGATGTCGCCAGCGTGGGCGCCGTCGGGGCCGGTCGCGCGTCGGAGAGCGCGGATCGCCATGTCGTGCAGGAGGGCGTCTTCGTCGCGCAGCACGGCCGACGTTGCCGCCAGGGCTCGTCCCGCGCGCGGGTTATAGTCGCGCGCCAGCAGGGGCAGCAGGTCGTGGCGCACGCGATTGCGCATGTGCGCGCGGGAGGCATTCGACTCGTCCTCGACGTGCGCGACCTGCCGCGACGCCAAGTACGCGCGTATCTCGTCGCGGCTGCGCGCCAGCAGCGGGCGTATCCAGAGGTCATCGCGCAGCGGGGCCATCGCTGCGAGGCCGCGACTGCCCGCCCCGCGCAGGAGGCGCATGAGAACCGTCTCGGCAATGTCGTCACGATGGTGACCCAGGGCGATCCTGGCCGCTCCGGCCTCTTCGGCGGCGCGTGTCAGGAACGCGTTACGCGCCTGGCGCGCGGCCGTCTCGATGGACGCGCCAGCTTCTTCGGCCAGGGCGGTCACGTCGACGCGCTCGGGGAATACGCGGAGCGACCGCGCCTCCGCCTGCTCCCGCACGAACGATGCGTCGGCGTCGCCCGCGTCGCCCCGCAGGCCGTGGTTCAGGTGCGCCACGGCGATGTCTATGTCCAGTCGCGGGCGCAGTTCGGTGAGGACATCCAACAGGGCCATGGAGTCAGCCCCGCCCGACACGGCTACCAGCACGCGGGCGCCGCGCGGGGCGAGCCCGTCACGGATCCAGGCGCGATGGACCTGTTCGGTGAATTCCTTCGCGATGCGCGTGTCGTGTAGCATGGCTGCGGCCTCGTGGGCCTACTCCACCGGTTCCAGGTCGTAGACGACGTAACCGGACGGCTTCATGCCCAGACGGCGGTAGACGCTCTGCGCGGCGTCGTTGCCCTCCTCAACGTAAAGGCGAATGGCGGGTACGCCCCGCCGCCTCGCCGCTTCGACCGTGTGCTCGTAGAGCGCGCGAAAGACGCCGGCTCCGCGGTAATCGGGCGCGACGTAGACGCTCTGTATCCACCACATTGGGCCGTTGCGCCAGTCGCTCCACTCAGTCGTCACGAGCAACTGACCGACGAGGACATCGTCCACCTCGGCGACGAAGTACGTGCCCTTGGCCTCGTCGGCCAGGGCGGCCGCGACGCCGGCGCGAACCGTCGCGGGATCGAGCGAGATGTCCTCCGTCTCGCGCGCCATGCGGATGTTGTATTCCGCCAGGACATCGACGTCGGCCGCTGCGGCGCGGCGTATCCGGGGTTCACCCATCGCCCAGTTCTCCGTCGGATGTGGACAGGTCGTTGCGCCGGTAAAGCTGCATCATGCCTCTCGGCTCGGACGTGTGGATGAGATGATAGCCGTGGTCGAGCTCGCGCTGTATGGACTTCGTGTCGGGAAGGTCACGCTGGTCTTCGCGCATGTTCCACACCAGCACGTAGTCGACGCGCCCGCCGGTCTTCGCTACATACGACGCGATGTCGACCTTGGGTGGCTGCGCCTCGAGCGTGCCCATGTGGTGGAAGGCGTTCAGTTCGTAGCGGAAGAGCACTGGGAAGTACGTCGTGTTCCCCTCGTAGTTGTCGAGTTCCACCACGCGGCGCCGTGCCGCGATGTGTCCCGAGGCGTGCAGGAAGAGCCCTATGCGCTTGGACAGAAACTCGCCGTCGTCGTGGCCTCTGTGGGTGAAGCAGAGCGGCAGGAGCGTGGTGTTCGGCTCGATGAGATCGGCGCCGGAGAGGTACTCGTCGAGGTAGTCGTTCAGGCGCGCGTACGATGTCGTGTGCACGACGAGCATCGCGATAGCGAGGACCGTCGCCGCGCCCTGGATGGTGTAGCGAGACAGGCGACAGTACGACTGGGCGGCGAACCAGAGGATCAAGGCGAGGAAGGGGAAGAGGATAAGCCGATGGCTGATGAAGCCTCCGCCGGACATGCCGTCCGGCGCGCGGAAGTAGACCAGCACGTATCCCGCCGCGACCAGGAACAGCGCGTCCCAGCGCGTCCAGTGCCTGACCGCCACCTTGCGTATGAGACAGTACGCCGTCACGACGACGAACAGCCAGAACACGGCCCGTGCGAGCAGTTCCTCGCGGCCGCTGTACGAGATCAGCGACTCAACCATGTACAGCCGGTCCCACTGGAGCTTTGCCGCGAGTCGGGCCGAGCGCGCCGTCCCCTTCTGCGAGAGGAAGTTCGCGGTCAGGAGCAGCGGCGGGAGGAGAGCGGCCACCGTGATGAGTGTCCTGCGAGCGGCGCATCGCCACATGGCCTGGACGTCCGGTTCTCGGCCTGCCGCGAGCTTGACCAACTCGACGCCCGTCACCGATGCGGCCAAGCCGCCGATGGCGAGGTACGCCGTCACCAGCGAGAGGACGTGCGCGAAGTACAGACCCACGGCCGCGACACCCAGGAGCACGGTTTCGCGCAGGCCCAACGTGTCTCCGTGGCGCACCCACAGGCCGAGGACGAGGAAGTACATCGGCAGGCTGTAGCAGAAGTTGTAGAAACCCATGTGCAGCAGGAAGTTGTAGGTGAACGGGAAGGCGAGGATCGCCACCCATCGGCCCTCCGGCCGCACCGCGCCGGCCGCGTATCGCGCGGAGATCGCCAGCAGGACGACATATCCGCTGAGTAGCAGCTTCTCCGCCACGAGCATCGGGACGATGTACATCAGGGCCGCAAGGATGATGTGCCCGGCCCAGTTGGGCTCCGGGTTCGTGTTGAGGACGTAATACTCCCGGAACACCGTGCGGTCGGGGTGGTCGTATTCACGGAGCACGTTGGCGTTGTTGATGTGCGCCGGCCCGTCCTGCGACGGGAAGTACGTCGCGGACCAGACGGGGACGAGATGCAGGACCACGAGCGCCGCGAACAGCGCGTTTTCCCGCGTGCGCAGCCATCCGCGGCAGCGGGCGCCGATCGCCGCGGCGGAGGTCATACGGTCGGCTCGCCGACAGTGGCATCCTCGACGGACGGCTCCGCGCGGGGGTGCAGGGCTGCGTACACGTCGCGCAGCCGTTCGGTCGTGACGTGCGTGTATATCTGCGTGGTGGAGAGGCTGACATGTCCTAGCATCTCCTGCACCACGCGCAGGTCGGCCCCGGCATTGAGGAGGTGGGTGGCGAAGCTGTGGCGCAACGTGTGCGGGGTGACCTTCTTCTCGATGCCGGCATCCTTCAGGTACCCGGCGATACGGTACCGGACGGCGCGATCTGTCACGCGCGTGCCCATGTGACTGATGTACAGGGCGTTGACGTCTCGTAAATTCGAGCAGAGCTCGTGTCGGCACGCTACATAGGCTTCGGTGGCCGCCATCGCCGGGCGACCGACGGGCACAAGCCGCTCCTTCTTGCCCTTGCCGAGCACCTTGACCGTCATGTCGGCCTCGAAGCTGTCGACATCTAGGCCGCAGAGCTCGCTCACCCGCATGCCCGTCGAATAGAGCAGCTCGAGCATGGACGCGTCGCGCAGGCCGATGGGGGTCTCGGTGTCAGGCGCATCCAGGAGCGCCTCGACCTCGGCGGGATCTAGGAAGGCGGGCAGTCTCTTTTCACGGGGCGGCGTGCGGACCTTGAGCGTCGGGTTCGTCGTGACATGCCCGAAACGCATCAGCCACCCATACAGCGACCTGATCGCCGACATGCGGCGCTGTATGGTGGAACGTGCGCGTCCGGCCTTTTGGAGATGCGCCAGGAAGCCTCGGAGGACCAGATTGTCTATCTTGGCCAGCTCCGTCTTGTCCTGTCCCAGGCAGTAGTGGGCGAACTCGTTCATGTCGCTGCGGTAGGCGCGGACGGAGTGAGGCGAGAAGTCGCGCTCGCGGCTGACGTAGGCGATGAAGCCCTCGATCGCGTCGCTGAGTTCGGTCAAGGCGCCGCCTCCGTCGCGATGCCGCCGAGGGTACTCGGGGCTCGCTCATCTTGCCGTTTGGGAACGGCACGTGACAGAATGCCATGGGCGCGGCCCGACCGAGGTCGCACGCGCGTGATTCCTGCGCTCATTAGGAGCCACCCATGGTAACCGATTTCGACGCGCTGGCCTTCCCCGAGGATCTGCGCTACGTGGCAGGGACGCACGAATGGGTCCGTCTGGAGGGCGACATCTGCACGGTCGGCATCTCCGATTACGCGCAGAACGAGATCGGTGATGTCGTGTTCGTGGAGGCCCCCGAAGTCGGCGACTCTATCGAGCAGGACGGCGAGTTCGGAGTCATCGAGTCCGTGAAGTCGGCGTTCGACCTGTACTCCCCGCTCGCGGGCGAAGTGACCGAGGTGAACGAATCCCTCGAAGAGCAGCCGGAGCTCGTCAACGAGGACCCCTACGGCGCGGGATGGATGATGAAACTCCGCGTGGCGGACACCGACGCGTTCGACGCGCTGCTCGACGCCGAAGCCTACAAGCAGGCAGTGCAGGAAGGCTGATCGCTGAGCTACATCCCACACACCGACGAAGACCGGCGCGCGATGCTCGACGCCATCGGCGTGGACTCGATCGACGACCTGTTCCTCGACATCCCCGAAGAGCTGCGCATCGCGCGGCTGAACATGCCCGACGGGCTGTCCGAGATGGACACGTTGCGGCATCTTCGGTCGCTCTCCGAGCGGAACGCGCACCTCGACGAGTACGTGTCTTTCCTGGGCGCAGGGGCATACGATCACTTCATACCGAGCGTGGTCGGCGCGATAACGTCGCGCGGGGAGTTCGCTACGGCGTACACGCCGTATCAACCCGAGGTAAGCCAGGGCACGCTGCAGGCGATCTTCGAGTACCAAAGCCTGATCTGCGCGCTGACCGAGATGGATGTGTCCAACGCGTCCCTCTACGACGGGGCGTCCGCGACGGCGGAAGCGGCGCTGCTGGCCCTGAATGTCGGGCGCGGGCGCGACGAAATCGTCCTGTTGGGCGGCGTGCATCCCGAGTACCGAGCGACTGTCGAGACGTACCTCAGCGGGGCCGCTGGCGAATGCATCGCGGCGGCGTGCGACCCGGCGACGGGCGTCACGGACCTTGACGCCCTGCGAGGCCTCGTCTCGGACCGTACGGCAGGCGTTGTCATGCAGCACCCGAACTTCTTCGGATGCCTGGAGCCGGCGGCGGCGATTGGGGAGATCGCCCACGGCGCCGGGGCGCAGTTCATCGCCAATGTGAACCCCATCTCACTCGCCCTGCTACAGCCGCCCGGCGCGTACGGCGCGGACATCGTCGTTGGCGAGGGACAGCCGCTCGGGAACGAGGTGTCGTACGGCGGGCCGTACCTGGGGTTCTTCGCCGTTACCGACAAGCTCATGCGACGGACGCCGGGGCGACTCGTCGGCGAGACGCGCGACATCGAAGGACGACGCGCCAACGTCCTGACACTCCGCGCCCGCGAGCAGGACATCCGACGCGAGAAGGCGACATCGAACATCTGCACGAACCAGTCGCTGAACGCGCTGGCCGCATGCGTGTACATGTGCGCGGTCGGGAAGCAGGGGATTCAGGAGGTCGCCGAGTTGTGCCTGCGGAAGGCGCACTATCTCCGCGATCGGCTGTGCGAGCTGCCCGGGGTCGAGCCGGAGTTCAGCGCGCCGGTTTACCACGAGTTCGCCCTGCGGCTGCCCGGGGAGGTGGACGCCACGATGTCCGCGCTCGCGGATCGCGGCTTCCTGGGAGGCGTGCCGCTGGGCCGCTTCGACGACTCGCTGTCGGACTGCGCGCTTCTCGCCGTCACGGAGCGGCGCACGCGGGCCGAGATGGACCGGTTCGTCGACGCCGTCGCCGAAGTAACCGCCTAGACACGCTACGAGGCATTCGCTATTGGGCTACCGGAATCCCGGTCGTCATCGTCCGCGGCGCGATGCCCGGGCGCCCGATCGCGTTGGATCTGGTGGCGCAGGTGGCTGCTGAGGCGCCCTGGAGTCGGTCCCGACCTTCCCCTGCAGGGGGAGGCGTTACGCATGCGCCATGGCCGGCGCAGGCGCCGGACGCTGCCGCTGCGGCCTCGGCAACCCAAACCAGGATCCCTAGGAGCCCGCCTTCCTGAACTCCTCGTACTCCGCCTGCAGCTCGGCGCTCATCGGATACGCCTTCTCGACCTTCACGGCGCCCGACTCGATCTTCGAGCGGACGAAGTTCTCCTTGTGCTCCAGGGCAGCGGCCTCGACCGCGACTTCCTCCGCGAGATGCGCGGGGATCACCAGCACGCCCTCGCAGTCGCCGAAGATGACGTCGCCCGGGACGACCGCCACGCCCGCGCACTCGACCGGGACGTTGTAGTCGACGCACATTATCCCGCGACTGCCCGCCGCGTGCGTGTCGGTGTAGTAGACGGGCGTGTCCATCTCGCGGATGGCGGCCAGGTCGCGCATGGCTCCGTGTATCACGATGCCTTCGCCGCCGTTGGCCTGTAGTCCCGCCACCAGAATGTCCCCGAACGCGCCGCCGTTCGTGATGCCGCACGCGTCGATGACAAGCACGTCGCCCGGCGTCGCGTTGCGGGGGCCGACGTTGTTGCCGAGGCCGCGCTCGCGGATCCTGAGCGATTCGACGAGGTCGGCGCGGTGGGGTAGGTACTTCATCGTGATTGCGCGGCCGACCATCTTGCGGTCGGGGAACAGGCACTGCAGGCCCTGCACGAACGTGTCGTGAAGCCCGTTCCGCGCGAGGATCGACCACGCGGAGTCCACGCACACCCCGCGCAGCGTGTCGAACAGTTCCGCTTCCGTCATGGGTTCCCTATCCGTGGCTCAGGTCAGAACCTGCGGACGCCCTGTACCTTGGCGCTCACACGGTAGACCGACGACGTCGCGGTGAAATAGAGCGTCTTTCGGTTGGGTCCGCCCCATGCGAGGTTGGCCGTCGTCTCCGGCACTCGAATGACGCCCAAAGGCTTGCCGTCGACATCGTACACCCACACGCCACCCGGGCCGGTCATGTACAGGTTGCCCTCGACGTCCAACTTCAAGCCGTCCGGGACGCCGCCGCCCACGGAGGAGTCGGTTTCCGCCAGTAGACGCCCGTTCGCGAGTGAGCCGTCCGCCTGCACGTCGAAGGCGCGGGCGTGGTGCTCGGCGGAATCGTCGATGATGAGGACGCTCTCATCGGCGTTCAGTGCGAGGCCGTTCGGACGGTTGAAGTCGTCCACGAGAAGCGTGAGCGACCCGTCGAGGTCGAGACGGTAAACGCCCTGGAAGTCGATCTCGCGCTCGGAATCCTCGACGCCGTAGGGCGGGTCCGTAAAATACACGGAGCCGTTCGAGTGGACGACGAGGTCGTTGGGGCTGTTCAGGCGGTTGCCGTCGTAGTGCGTCGCCAGAGGGATGAGGCTGCCGTCGTCCATGCCCGTGCGGGAGACGCGCCGGCCGGAGTGCTCGCAGTTCAGGAGGGCGCCGGAGTCGTCGATTGTCAGCCCGTTGGAGTTGCCGGTTGGCTCTCGGAATAGGGTGTGGCCGTCGGCCTCGGTCCATTGGTACTGACGGTTCGCCGGGATGTCGCTGAATATGAGGCGGCTGCGTTTGGCGTCCCAGACAGGGCCTTCGGTGAAGATGAATCCGGTGGCGACTCGCTCCAGCTCGCCGCCGGTGTCTATCAAGCGTTCGATGCCCGGGTCGTAGACAAGCACGTCCATCGGCGCGACTCCTCGGTGTGGTGGTGGCCGCATCCTAGCACACGGGTGTACGCGTCACCATCCCTTGAAGGCGTACATCCTCTCGCCGGTGGCCAGCCCGACGATGCCCCAGACGCTGCCCATGATGAACTCCCCAAGCACCAGCCCTAGGAAGAACGGCAACGCCTGCCGATACCCCCGTATACCGCCCAGACGCAGGATGAGCAGCTTCAGCGCCCACGCGATCAGAAACGGCGTCCACAGCCGGTCGAGATGGTAGTACCCGGCGAGCAGGTATCCCAGCGGATGAAGCTGCCACCCCACGAAGCGCAGACGGAGCGCCGTATTCACGAACACCACGAGGGCGCCGACGAGCGTGGCCAGCAGAAACGGGACGTCTGCTCCCTCGCGCGTCTGCACCCAGCGCTCGACATGCGTGTAGGCGGCCACGCCTCGCCATCCTCCCGTGCCGCCGTAGTGGTAGCTGGCCTGGAGGAACGCCAGAAGCGTCATGGGGACCGCGATCGCCGTCGCGATCAGGATCACCTTCCAAAGGCGTCGCGTGTCCATGTTCGCCTTCTGCGCGAGCTTGAAGCTCTCGAGCTGGTACGGCATCGGATGGTCGCGTATCTCCTTCGTGTGCGTCCACAGCGGCGCCGCGACCGTAAGAGAGCGGATCGGCACGCGACGGCTGCCCGCGCCGGCCACCATCAGCTGGATGGGCCCGGAGTAGTGGATGCCCAGGAGCGGCGGGCCGACCTCCGCCCGCAGTCGCGTGAAGGCGAACAGAATGCTGAAGTAGATCGCGAAGAATCCGAAGGCGAACCAGAACGTCATGCCCGCTCGGTACAGCATCATTACGAGCGCGAACGTCCCCGCGAGCCCGCCCCATAGCGCGAATCGGTGCGTCATGGGCTCCTCCGAGTCGCGATCGTCGGCGCGCAACCGGACAGCCTTGCGGGCAACCGCGACGAAGTAACGTCGGCCGGTCCAAAGCAGGACGGCTCCTATCGCGAGGTAGCCACCAAGAAGCTGCTGGTCGGGGAAGGGGTATCCAGGCGTCTGGACGCCCAGGACGCTCCCCATGATCCGCTGCGCCTTCCACACGCCGTAGAAGAAGAACGTCGAGAAGAGCAGGTCGAGCGGTATCGCGAACGCAAGGCCGATGGCATACAGGTTCCACTGGATGAAGACCTTGTCCATCTTGTCCCACGGTCGCTCGACGAAAGCGGCCGTCAGGTCCACGCGCATGGGTATCTGGGGGAGCGTGGGCACGACTGTCGCGATGCCGTTCAGCAGGTCGATTCCGCCGGCAATGCCGACTCCGACCCACAGCGAACGCCGGCTGAAGAACGCGGACGCGTTGTCCAGTGTCAGGTCGAAGGGGAGTTCGACGAGGGGGTAGGACAGCTTCTCGTGCTCGATCCACTGGCGACGCACGAAGCTGTTGATGCACAGCGCCACGAACGCGACAAGCGTCATGAACGCCGTCCACCACAGCATGGGGCGCCACCAGCCCATGAGTATGCCGGTGTCGTAGACGCTGGCGTCGCCCTCGTACAGCGGCTGCAGCACGGACCGGTCCTGCACGGTGGTCCACTCCGGGACGTGGCGCCAGAAGACGGTCGACCACTCGTTCTCGGGCGTCGCGAACCAGTGCGCGGTACCGAGGGTGCAGAAGATGGTCTGGGAGAAGTCGTGGCCGCTCACCGCGATGCCGGCGTTCAGGACGGCGTACATCGTGAGCAGCTCGCCCTGACTGAGGGCGTACCGAGGCACGACACGGCGTAATCCGAAGTTGGCGAGCGTGACGACGAAGAGGCAGAAGACGGCGTTGAAGAAGATGCTCAT
>NYZG01000175.1 GCA_002687025.1 Candidatus Poribacteria bacterium | reverse complement strand
GAAGATCCAGGCCGTAGGTGATGTGCGCCTTGTCTTTGTCTGGCGCGGCTGATGCGTACACGGAGAGCCGAGTACGAAAGTCCCGTCTCCGCTTCCAGCTCTGAGTAGGTCGCCTCGTCGAGGTAGTAGCGGCGCAACAGGTCGCTATCGGTATGTCGCATCCGCGATAACGCCTCGATGAGCGCCGACCATCGCTCCTGACCCACGAGTCGCTCGTCAACGAGTGGAACCGGCGACGGCAAGTCCGGTAGAGAATCGGTGATCATCGGACGCCGCCTTCGGTTCCAAGTTCCCGCCGTATGGCGGGAAATCGTCATAATCCACTTCGGCAGTGCTTCCGGGTCCTTCAGCTTGCCGAGATTGGCGAATGCGCGAAGGTAGACTTCCTGCGCGAAGTCGTCGAGGTCGGCGTGAGCGGGCAGCATACGCCTGCCAATGGCGCGTATAGCTCCCGCGTGGGCAAGCGCTTCGCGCGCCAACTCTTCATCCTGAATCCGAGTCACTTCTGCCATGCGCGTTTCACCGATTCTCATAGAAAGGTCGCGATGATGGTGAGTCTGTTACATATTTCAGCGCGTGAACCGCGGACAACGAGCGATTAGGCGTCTCAGGACCCGACGATGCGCGAAGGAATCGCGCCCGTAGGACAGTGGGAACAGGCTATGGAAGTCGTGGCTTGGACAGTAGGGAGAGGCTAGGCTTCGGAGCCGGGAATTGGTCTAGCGTCGACCGGGTCGCCGGATGCGCATCTGCGGCAATCCAGTTGGAATCGAGCGTAGCTTTCGCTGGGTGTGCCTGCGGTTAACAGCGCGAACCTTACCTCGGAGCGTGCGTGTATCGCTCATCGATCAGGCCGTGCCGACTCGGTTGACGAGTGCCTTCCGGTGTCCCGACCTCAGCCTTCGTCCATCCGTCGATGTTGTCCGGCTGTCAGGAGATTGGGGTTGAGAGCGAGATCCCACTCGCCACACGGCCAACGCCAAAACCGGGACGAGGTTCCCACCGTATCGCGCCGCGCGCAACTCCACCATCTGTGCGAATGTGTAACCGGAGGCAGCGAGCCGCACATCTAGCGGAACGCCCTGGCAGGGACAGCGCGAAGACCCCTCGACCCGGCGCCTCACGCATCCCACGCTGAACAGTCACTCGCGGCCGGAGGTTTTGCCCGTCCTGGGCCGGTACGCTATAATCCGCATGCCATCGCGCAGTGTCGGCGCCGTTCCTTTCGCGCGCGCAGATGTGGGGGCGTAATGGTTTCGACGGGATCAGACTGCTGGTAAGGTTGCATGTCGAGGTTCCACCAGGCCTCGTTAAACCGGTGGACAATTGAAAACTGCCAACACTGAAATGGCACTAGCCGCCTAATAAGGTCGGCCGTCCGCCGCTTGCGTGTCTACCGCTTGCGGGTCGGGCGTCACATTGTAGACTGGCGGCGCCCGTTGGCCACAGACAAGGCGCCGCGAGATTTATCTGTGGCTAGCCGATGTATTCCCTGCCCGTGGGGACGGCATCGCGCGAAGCACAACCACGGGAAAAGCATGTAGTAGCCTTCCCGGCGATGCTCTCGGACGCGAGTTCGACTCTCGCCGCCTCCACCACCTCTTCCACACGCGACGCGGCCCCGCCCGCGTCGCGAGATCGTGCGTCCATGCGCCCTCATGTGTTTCTGATTCCCGGGTATCTGGGCTTCCGCGGAAAGCAGCGGTATTCCGGGTACTGGGACACCGTCGAGCCTTTGCTCACAGAGCACGGCTTCACATGCCACGCCGTGATGACCGAACCGGTCGCCATCGTGGCCAGGCGCGCCCGGACCCTACGCAACGCGATCGTCGCCGCGTGTGGCGATGACGAAGACGACGCGCCCATCCACCTCTTCGGCCACAGCATGGGCGGCCTCGACTCCCGCTACCTGCTGTCGCCAGGCGCCTCGATCCGGCTGCCGGACGATCTACGGGCGCGCGTGCAGACGGTGGTAACCCTATCGACGCCCCACTACGGCACGCCCATTGCCGATTTCTACCAGTCGTTGCGCGCCGAGGACATGCTGGGGTTCATCGGGAGGCTGGCGGCACGATGGAGCACCGACGGACGGCTGGATCAGGCGAGTCGCTTCATCAAGGAGCATCGGCGCCATATCGACCGCGTGCTGTCCACCGCCGGACGCGAGGAGTTCGCGCGCATCCTACAGGGAGTCGCCGCCGCCGATCCCGAAGACTACTCCGAGGTGCGCGCATATCTCACCAGCCTGGCCAGATACCGAGGGGCGCTTCGACGCCTTCGCGTTCACTACATGGGTCGCTTCAACGACCGCATCGTCGACGATCCCGACATGCGCTACGTCAGTTTCGTGTCCGGCGCCGAACCGGTCCGCGCACGGGACATGGAGACGCTGATTTACCGCCTCGGGACGTTCATCGCAGGCGGCGTGGGCCGCCTTGCCATTCCGGCGCTGCCCGACGGCGGAGTGATCCCCGCGCGGCAGGTCATATCCGCCTTCCCAGAGACCGACGACCCAGAGACGGACGCCAACGACTGCCTGACACTGCCGCCCAAGCTCTCCGATGGCGTAGTGCCCAGCTCGTCGCAGTTCTGGGGCGAGTTCGCCGGGTACGTCCCGTTGGACCATCACGCCGTCATCGGCCGGTTCAATCTGTTGCCCGCGCGTGAACCGGACCTGCGCGAACTGTACGGCCGAGTCGCCGCGGAGCTGCGTCGCACGGGCTCGCCGGCCAAGGGCGACGACGACCCGCAGCCTCCGCGTGCTTGACGCCGGACGCGACGCGCAGGGCCGACATCGCCACCTGGCGTCCGCCAGGGATTCGGCCGGAGAGCCGAGGAGCGCGAAGGGGGCGGAACCTGTGGGCGACATCCGGAATCGGCTACTTCGGTTTGCGGAGACCGTGTGTGTCCCCCATCTGCTCGAACATCCCCGTCTGAAGCCGTACGCTGACGAGGTCTCGTTGGTGTTGGTAGGCTCCGTTGCCACCGGGCTGTGCAGCCCTGGATCGGACGTGGATATCGCGATTGTCTGCGGCGCCGACGCATATGCTGCGATTGCGGAAGGCACGAAATGGCGCGAGGGGCGCCCCTCGGAGGAGATCCTTGACGGCACGCAACTGCACTACTACGGCGTCACCTACGACGACATCAGAGGCGCCTTCGGCGAACTCGACGATATGGCCATCGGCATGTACGCCAGCGGCCGTGTACTCCACGATCCGGGCGGCCGGTACGCGCGGTTTGTCGAGACGCTGCCGGCCGGCCTGGGCCTCCGGCGACGACGTGTCGCGCGCAAGTTGGATCATCTGGCGCGCCGATCACGCGGACTGGCCTCCGCGCTGGAGTACGGCGATCCGCTCGTCATCGGGCGCGTCTACCTCGAGGTGATCGGTATCTGCTTGGCGCTGACAGCCCTACTGGACGACGTGCCGTTCGACCCACGCAAGCGTCTGTTCAGGTCCGCTCTGAGGGGGCCGGTGGGTAAGCGGCTGGAACCGCGCATTCGGCGGATGTTCGGCGTTCTGGGCAGCCTTGGGGAGTTCGACGCGCCGTCGAACTCTGCGTGCGTCGAGTATCTAGGGCCGCTGAAGGAACTCACCGACACACTGTCGAAGGAAGCAGCTCGACTTGAGCTCGTAGATGGGTGAACCGCGATGCGCCGTGGCCGCACTGCGGGCGCCAATAGGCGGCATCGCCGGACGCGAGCGATATGTAGCGGCGGAAGTGGGACTGGCTTAAAGGTGAACCCAAGCCTGAGTGGCAGCGATCCGGCAGTCTTATGCTTTGCGAGTACCGGTCGCATTCCTCGGCCAGGAGACGGCACACCGTGAGACTGTCCCTGCCAACGTCGATCGCACGGCTCCTCGCGATCGCGGCGTGCGCCAGCGTGTGTGGTCGTGTGCCTGCGGCGCCCCCTACGCCCGACCCCAGGCTGGATGTCGTCGCTTCGCTGTTTCGCGAGTTCGGTCCCTCACTCGACCGGTTCGGTGTCGACGCCGAGGCAGCCTTGCCGGGAGGGCTCCGTCTCGTGGTCGTCCACGCGATGACGTCTCCGGCCACGGTGGACCGGTCGCTCCAGGGAGAGGACTTCTTCCGCCAGGCAGCCTATGGGGCGTTCGTGTTCGACGCAGGCGGCCGTCTTCGCCTGACGGTGGACATCTTCCGATCCCGTAGATGGCTCGACGGCCAGGTGCATATCCTGCGTGCTGACGAGGGCTCGTGTGCCCTCAAATACTGGGGCGCTACCTACGGCATGGACTTTGGCACGCGGAAGTACTTCTACGACCTCGACGAAGGACAGGTGTTGAATCGTGTCGTGCACTACGGATTCAGCGTCAGGGACATGGCCCACATTGGCGCGGCCGTCTACTTTCTCGCAGACGACGGGCGCGTGCGCCACGACCCTCCGAGCGTGGCGCTGCGCCTCGATTCGGTCGAACGCCTCGCCGAGGACGAGGCGTACACGATCATCACGTCGATCCAGGACCAGCCAATCCCGGCCATCGCCCGCATGGTCGCCGACGGCGCGACACTTATCCTGCAGACCAAGGAGCGTCAATACGCGCTGTCTGAAGGGCGTGGGAGGTCGGGGTCAACCCAGACGCGTTCCTCTTCGCGCGTGCGCGCGAGGGATACCTCGGCGTACCCGACTACATGGCCCGCGGCCCGCGTTACCTTCTCGAATCCTGGACGGTCGACAGCCCCGACGGGCGGCATGTCGTGGGGCGGTCAGGGAGCTCGGCTGGAGTCTACGACTTGACGGTCACGCCGCCACGCTTCTACGAACTACCCAGGTCTGGCCTCGAGGAACTGGCCGAGCATCGCCCGGTTCTGGCCGACAGGCTGCGCGGCAGTGAGAGCCACTACCAATTCGAAGCGAACATCGGCGCATTTCAGCACGAGGACGGGCGGATATGGTTTGGTACTTCGTTCTACGACGGTGAGGGACTCATCGGGGTCGGCGCCGCGGGTTACTTCGACACACGCGCGAAGGCCTACCACGTCATCTACGACGCAGCGCTGGGCGATTGGTCGTGCACCGCTCTTCTGGTCGAACGGGACGCGCTTTGGGTTGGTCTGGCGAGCCAGCCGGAAGGAGTCCAACGTCCTGGCGGGCTCGCACGGTACGATCGCGAGAGTGGCGCATTCACCCTCTACGACATACCGGCGGTCGTCACCGTGATCCGTCGCTACGGACAGACGCTGTTCGTTGGCACGGCCGACGGCGTTTACGCCTTGGACGCCACCGGCCTGCGACACATCTCGCTCGACTTCGACGTCACGGGAAGTTATGTCGCTGAGGTCACGCGGATCGCGCGGTGAGACCGACCCACGGCCAGGGCCTCGACGCGCGTGCCGGCCGAGCGCCGCGTACCGCTGGCGGCGGTGTCTGGCTCCGGTATGCATCCGCCCCCGCGTCCGTGTGGAGGCACCCCGGTATGCCAAGCATCTTCGACTTCCCGGACGTGTACGACGCCGTGCTTCGGTCTCCTCTGCCCCAAATCGAGGCCGAAGCCCAGTCCGTGCGTAAGCTGCTCGCGGATCGCGGCATCGAGGGAGGACACCTCCTCGAAATCGCCTGCGGAACCTGCACGCACGGCATCCTCCTCGCCCGCCAGGGCTTCGACGTGGCCGGGATCGACCTGAGCCCCAACATGGTGAATGCTGCAGCCTCGCGCGCGGAGGCGGCGGGCGTTCGCCTGGACGTGTTCCATGGCGACATCACCGACTTCCAGTTGAACGCCGGCCCGTTCGACGCGGCCATCTTCATGGCCGAGACGTTCCCCATCATCACCGAGTACGAAGCCATCGCGAACCACTTCCGCTGCGTCCGGCGCGCCCTGCGGCCCGGCGGCGTCTACATCATCGACATCGACGCGCATCGGGCCGGTGTTCGGGACGCGTACAAGGTTTGGGGTGAGCGGACGGTCGAGTTCGGCGATACGTGCGTCGAGGTGTGGCACGAGAACTTCCCCGGTGACTTCGTCAGGGGCACGAGCCGACTCGTCATGCACTGCCGCATCCATGACGGCGAGGAAGTCCACGAAACGCGCGACGATTGGCACATCCGCCGTAACTACTCAGCCACAGGAGCGGCAGGGATGAAGGGGTTCCCGAGCAAGGCATCTTGAATGGCGTCGAGGACGGCGTGTCCCTGTTT
>NYZG01000174.1 GCA_002687025.1 Candidatus Poribacteria bacterium | reverse complement strand
TGCCGGGTCTTCTGCCCGGCGGTTCTTAGGTCCGGGAAGTCTACGCCGCCGTTTCCTACTTACACACCTTCTGAGGCTACCTCTCCATCAGGGGAGCACGTGCCTCCGGGCTCCTGCCTCGACGGTATGAGCGTCCCGGCGCCAGCCCCGACGGCATGCAGCGGCGTCCAGATCGTCCTGGCCGGCCTTGTTATGACATCAGTTTGCGGCGCTGTCACCGCAACGTACGCGCAACCTGAGACAGCGCGACGCGAGTTGGAGGCGAGGCGTGCTACGTCGGCGCCGGTGATCGACGGCATTATCGACGACGCATGCTGGACGGACGCTGCACCGGCGACCCACTTCACCGATCCTCTCGTGAGCAGGCCCGCTCAGGAGCAGACGACGGCCCACCTTCTGTATGACGAACGGGCCATATACGTGGCCATCCGCGCGCTGGACTCGCAACCGGGCAGGATCATGGCCCGGCAGACCAAGGACCAGGTGCGACCATGGGGCGAGGACGTGGTGGCGTTCGGGATCGACCCATTCCACACCCACCGATTCGCCGACCGCAACTTCTTCATCGTCACGCCGCTGGGGACAAAGTTCGCGCATCTTGCGGCCGGACGCGCGCAGAAGGCGGAATGGCTAGGCCTGTGGAAGGCCGGAGCTCGGACAGATGAGGCCGGATGGACCGTCGAGATGGAGATCCCGTGGGAGATGCTGGCCTGTCCTGAGTCCGAGCATCCTGTTACGATGGGACTCAACTTCGACCGATTCCGACCGACGACGGGCGAGAAGTCGTGGTGGTCGAACGTCGGTCAGCAGGAGTTCCTCGAATACGACGGCCATTGGGTGGGAGTTCTGCCGCCTCCCCGGCGAAGCGACACGGATCTACTGCCCTACTTTTACCAGTCGGGAAGCGACGATCCCCAGGGCAAGGAATACTCGACACGCGCAGGGCTCGATCTGAGACACACGATCACGCCGCAGCTGACCCTGGTCGGCACGGTCAACCCGGACTTCGAGAACGTCGAGCAAGCTGTGGAAGGTATCGACTTCTCATATGGCGCCCGCTTTGTCCCGGATCGACGGCCGTTCTTTCAGGAGGGCCGGAACGTCCTGAACACGCACGAATACTACCACTCCGGGCAGATACAGAATGTCGACGCGGGCATGAGCTTGTTTGGGAAGGTGGGGCAGCGTACGTCGGTTGGCATCCTTGGCGCCGCGGCACGCGAGCGGGGTCACAGCCTCGTCCTACGCACAGCACATTCCTTCTCGGCTACGTCTGGCGCGGGCGCCGCCTACCTGAGGCGCGACGACGGTAATGGCTCCACCAGCGTGGGATTCGCCGAGGGGGAAGCGAGACATGGGCGCATGTCCGCGGGCGTGACGATCGCGCAGACCTGGCAGGACGCCGCC
This sequence comes from Candidatus Poribacteria bacterium, assembly GCA_002687025.1. Taxonomy (GTDB): domain Bacteria; phylum Poribacteria; class WGA-4E. Next base: position 6,018 of record NYZG01000174.1, on the reverse strand, counting down.
TTGGCCGGACGCAAGGCGCGTGGCGAGGCGACATACAGCGGCACACGGGTCTTCGTCGGGCTGTATCCGTTCCTGATCGATGAGGACTTCGTCAACGGGCTCGGATTCCATCCGTTCGTGGGCATCCGCGGTGGCGAGATGAGCGTGTTCCTGGAGAACGCCTGGCGTGAGGGATGGCTTCGCCGGGCGGCTCTGTTCAACTTCGGCGAGTTCAGCGACCGGTACGATGGAGCGGCGTTTCGTCGCAACATCTCCTCCGGCGCGCGGATCGAGACGCGTAGCGACCATGCGATCAATCTAAGCGCCGCCAAGGGCCAGTACGAGGCGTACAGGGACCAGACGTTTTCGGTGGGCGTGCAGGGACGCGTTTCTGACGGGTTCACGAACTACAGGGCCAGCTATGGCTGGGGGCGACAAGCAGGCACGCCGTACCGGTCCGCTCGGGCTGGCGGCAGTCTCCAAGTGAATCGGCTTACCGTCTCCCTCCTTCTTGGCATTGTCCGACACGTGGAAGAGAACGTCCAACACATCCTCACGTACAGCTACGACTTCACCCCCGCCATGGGTCTCGGTGGCCGCGTAGTCTGGCGGCGCGCCGGGCGTAACATGTACTTCGTCCTGAGGCGTTCAGGCTACGCTGGCACAGACCTGTTCGTGATTCTCGGCGATCCGAACGCAGACGCGTTTCGCCGCCGCCTAACCGTGAAACTCGTCGCTCCACTCTAGCCTAATACGCGGTTGGGCGCCGGCATCCGGCCGACTACGGTGGACTTCCGCACGGCCCCGTTGGCGGAGTTCCAGGGTCTCGACGAGACCTCGCGGCATCCTACGGCACGGGTCGAGGTCGGCCCGTCGCGGTGCGTCAACTCACGACCCACGCGTCGCGTCAACCGTGTTCGTCATGCACCGCACGTCGAACGGAAGACCGGGGAAGCGTTTCGTCTCCTGCGGGGCATAGCCCAGTCCTTCGTAGAACCGGTGAAGTCCCTCGAACCCCGCGACGATGCTCACCTCGATCAGCGTGACGCCTTGCCCCTGAAGCCTCGACTCGGCGTGGCGCATCAGAGCCGCGCCGTGCGCACTCCCTCGCCACTCGGGAAGCACCGCCAGTCTCTCGATGCTGCCCTTTGCTTCCTGTTGGGCATTTCGACGGAAGCCGACCGTGCCGATCGGTATGCTCCCGAGGGTTGCCAGGACGATCGTGCACCCGCTCTCCATCCGGCGCTCGACACGTTCCGCCGTCTCGAAGGCCACGTACCTCGGGTGGTCTTCCAGCCTGAGTCCCAGGACTTCAGCCTGGCGCTGGAACGACCGACGCACTATCTCGGCTACCAGCTCGGAATCCGCGGGCCTGGCGTCCTCATACCTCAACGTGGTGGACATGCTGCCGTCCTCGAAGCCGGTGATCTCGTCGACGACGCGCTCGATGCCCGTCACGACACCATGTGTTCGCGAGCCATGCGGCGACACAGGCCGAGGTGGCCTCGCCGCGAACCGCACGATGTCGATCGCGAACGCCTCGCCGCGCAGGCCTTCGGGGCTTACCCGAACTCCGACACCTGGACCGGAGCCATGCGTTCGGCGCTGTGCCGCGCGGCCTCGATGACGGCCATCGAATGCCGCACAGATCGGCCGCTGGCGTCCGGCGTGGCGCCCGTGAGGCAGCATTCCGCGAACTCGCGTATCTGACGTCCCATGCCCTCGCCGGCCGATCCCTCGACGTCGACGGCCTCGCCATTGACGGTGAGTTCGCCGTTGGTGAAGCGCATGGACCCCTCGCTGCCCACGATGAACTGGTCGCCCGCGCCCGCGTGACACACGACCGACTGTGACAGCACGCTCACCGCCCCGTTCTCGTGCGTCATCATCGTGGTGTACGAGTCCTTCTGGCCCTCGTAGAGCGTCGTGCTAGCGGTCCCTCGCGAATACACCTCGACGACGGGCGAGTCGAGATACCACGGAAGGATGTCGTACTCGTGCGGCCCAAAGCAGTAGAGGACGCAGATGCCACCCACCTCCAAATCGCGATACCACCCCGGGTAGCCGGAGGTCGGCGAGCCCGCGTCGAAGTAGCTGTAGCGCCGTCGGATGAGGTGACCCACGTTGCCGATGCGCCCCTCCGCGATCATCTGCTTGACCGCGCGGTTGATCGGGTAGTACCGCAGCACCTGTCCCACCATCAGCGTCTTCCCAGCGTCGTCGCACGCGGCGATCATGCGGTCGCAGTCGGCGACGCTGAGCGCCATGGGCTTCTCGACGAGGACGTGCTTCCCGGCCTCCGCGGCCGCGACGGTCTGGCTCACGTGCAGGCTGTGCGGCGTGCAGACGTGGACGGCGCCCACCTCGGTGTCGCCCAGGATGTCGTCGAGGGAGGCGTACGCGCGCGCGCCGTGTTCGTCGCCGGCGGCTTGGGCGCGCGTCTCGTCGACGTCCATCACCGCGGCGACGCGGACGTTCTCCAGCCCGGCGATCGCGCGCATGTGAGACTGCGCGATGCCCCCGGAACCGATCATCCCGACCGACAGCGTGTCGCTCATGTGTCTGTCCTCCCGCGTCGTCGCGGCTACAGCAGCGGGCCCGCGCCGTCACGCGCGTAGCGTTCCACGGCGTCCATATCCAGTTCGATGCCGAGGCCCGGCGTGTCGGGTATCCGCAACATGCCGTCCTCGTCGAGAGACCATCCGCCGTCGATGATGTCGTCGACGTACGGCGAGCCGGTGATGTACTCGACGAGGTCGGTGTTCGGGAAAGCGGACGCGAGTTGCAGGTCCGCCGCCAGCCCGACCGCGGTGTTCCACCCGTGAGGAATCATCTGTAAGCCGTGGTCTTGCGCCATCCACGCGATGCGCCGCGACTCCGTGATCCCGCCGACCTTCGTGACGTCCGGCTGCACGATGTCGAGCGCTCCCGCCTCGATCCACGGGCGGAACGCCTGCCGACGCGTGAGGACCTCGCCGCCCGCGATGGGGAGGGGCGCGTGCTCCCGCAGGAGCTTGTGGTTCTCTATGTCGTCCGGCGCCAGCGCCTCCTCGAACCACGCTACGTCGTACTCCGAGAGCATCCTCGAGGCCCGTAGCGCCCACTTGTAGCCCTGCGACCAGAACGCGTCGCTGCCGCCCGCGTCAACCATGAGCAGCGAGTCGTCGCCGACGGCGTCCCGCGCAACCCTGACGATCGCCTCGTCCGTCGCGTCGCTCTGGCGTCCGAACGGCCCCCAGCCGATCTTGAACGCGCGGAAGCCGTGGTCGTACAGCGGGCCCAGATGCGCGGCCATCCGCGACGGCTCGTCCATGAGCAGCGACGCGTACGGCTTCACCCGGTCCCTATAGCGCCCCCCAAGCAGACGTCCTACGGGCTGGCCCGTCGCCTTCCCGAGAATGTCCCACAGGGCAATATCGATGCCGCTGATCGTGTGCTCGATGGATCCGCCGCGGCCGAGCCAGAACATGTTCTGCCGCAGCTTCTCGGTGACGCGCTCCGGCTCCAAGGCTGTCTCGCCTTCGTAGAACGGGCGGAGGACATCCAGCGCGGCGTGGACCAAGCCGTCGTTGGTGAAGACGCCGCCCAGACCGGTGACGCCCTCGTCGGTCTCGACGGCGATGAGCGTGTGGACGCAGTCGTCGGGTCGCAGTTCGTCGGACCAGCCGCCCTCGGGGGTAGCCCCTACGAGCCCGACGGCGCGTATCTCAGTGATGTTCATGGCTTCTCCAGCGCGACGGCTCGTGACGCGTGCGACGTAGCTTGGCAAGTGTGGCAGGGGCGTTCCGGACCAGCAACCCCAACTGTCGTCACGCGCGCACGGTGTGGCCGCTGGCCCGACCGGTGTGCCACTTGACGCGCGCAGGCCTAAGCCAGATAGCATAGGTACCTCACGGAATATCAACGCATCCGGCGTACTCGATGTCGGCTCACCAGCGGAGGCCATCAAGATGTACGTGAAGAACGTCCACATCCATCGCTTCCGGAACCTTGTCGATGTTCGCCTCGGCCCCTTCGCGGAGCCAGAGCACGCCTCGACTACTGTTCTGCTGGCCGGTCCTAACGGATGTGGCAAGAGCAGCATCCTGGATCTGCTGGGCGACGCACTTGCAGTCGGGTACAGCGGGTCCGAATCGGCACCAGAACGATCCTGGGACGGCGCCAGTTACGAACTGGAAATTGGTCTGAGCGAAGATGAGGTCCGCCACATTGCCGACGCATTCGCTGACCCCTCATCGGCCGCCGAATTGAGTGAGTTCGGGCATTCGCCAGAAGTGGTCGAACATATCAAGGCAGGACGCAGCTGCGTAAAGCGCGAAGCTGTGAATCGCAGTAACGTCGAGGAATACGCTCTCGAGGCAGCCCGTAGGGTACTTCGCGGGCACATGAGGCGATCTACCGGCGTCTACTTCAGGGCCGGGGAACGTCTCGGATATGACGACATGCCACTTGAGTGGATGCGGATGGCCGCGACACGGAAGCAGACAGAGCTGGAAGACTCCGCTTACGGAGGATCTGGAAAGCAGATAAGGGCGGTGTTCAACGACGCCCTGAGTTCGAACTGGGCCAAGTACCATGGTGCTGGCGTGTCCGCGTATGAGACCCAGAGCCCACCCGACGGCGACGACCCAACGTGGGCCTTCGACCGGGTCATTCAGCGCCTGCTTCCCGGCTACACGCTGGCACGGTCGCAGGATCCACTCCCAAACGCCCTGGAGATAGTCCTGCCGACAGGGGAGACCATTCCATTCAACAGCCTGTCTGAGGGTGAGAAGGAGGTCGTCTTCCGGCTGACTTTCGTTGAGAGGCTGGGTGTGTCCGACGCTGTCGTCCTCGTAGACGAACCGGAGCAGCACCTGCACGATGACCTTGCACGGCGGTACGTACAGCGTCTCCACGACACCGGGCGGCGGAATCAGATATGGCTAGGCACGCATAGCCCTGCGGTCCTCAGCACGACGGGGCCAGACGATACGTGGTACCTCACGCCTGATCCAAGAACATGCCGCGTAGTCGCGCGGGCAAGAGCGCAGGATGCGGAGGAGACGGAAGAGCTCAAGCGCATATTGGGAATCCCAGGCTATCTCGATCTCCGGATCCCAGTTGTTCTGGTAGAGGGCACATGGCGCAGCCTGGATCGGCGCGTAATGGGTCTTATCGCGCCAGGGGCGGACGTCCGTCCGTATGAATCCGTTAGTCAGGCGGAGCACCTAAGTGCTTGTGCTGTCGCCATGTTTGCCCGAGGAGTCGGGGCCGACTGTCCCATCCGCGTCGTACGAGATCGTGACTTCCTGGCGGACGAAGAGCGGCAAGAACTGATGGTTGGTCATCCGACCGTCCTCTACGTGCTTCGTCGATACCACATAGAGAACTATCTGTTGCATGAGGACGGCGTCCGAGAGGTCGTCTCCAGGGCGCTCCGACGGGAGATCAGCGATGCAACCATACAGCAGTGGCTCGTGCAGGCTGCGCGGGCCGCGGCACCCAGGGTGTTAGCGCGTCAGGTGCGGCAGCAGTTCGCAGGCCTGCTTGGCCCATCGACAACGTGGAAAGTGGAACACCGGCCGCCGTCCGCGCCCTTGATCGATGACTGCGGCGCGCTTATAGACACCGCCCGGGATGATTTCACGGACTATGTGTCGGGCCTTGAATGCGCGGTAATCGACCGTGTCAGGGAAATGGCGCGGAAGACAACCGTCCATAGGACGGCAGAGGACGTCTGTCGCGCCATAGCCGATGGCTCGTGGAAAACACTGCATCCAGGCCGGCTGGTCCTCAAGGAGTTCTGGAGCGCCAACGGTGCCAAGGGTCAGTCATACGAGTCGTTCGTGGACGCGCTGGTGCAGTGGCACGCCGAAGATCGTGAGAGATGGCCCGTTGAGCTACGCGAGTTGGGAAACGCTATCCGCGCGAAGGAGGACTTGCCGATGTGAGCGGCCTGGCGAACGACACGACTGAGTAGCAGCGGTGTGCCCGTCGCAGGGCCCACTTCACCGTCAGAAGAGCGGCCGTCTCGCCTCCGCTGCCTTCGGCTCGATG
>NYZG01000173.1 GCA_002687025.1 Candidatus Poribacteria bacterium | reverse complement strand
GCCGCCCGCGACGGCGGCGCCCGCCGCAGCCTCCGCCTGGAGCGCCTGTAGCTGCAGCTCCTCGTGCTCCAATACCGCGACGATGTCGTCGATCTCGACACGCTGCCCTTCCTCGACGAGCAACTCTTCGATGCGACCAGGCATCTTCGCGAACACGGACACATCCGCGACTGCCCCGATCGTACCCGACGTAGCGATTTCGCGTTGTATGTCCCCGCGCGTTGCCAGGACTGTCTCGACCGGTCGCAGGTCCCGCTCCGCGGTGGGTTCAGGCTCGAGGCCCGCCGCTCGCTTCAGTTCGGTCATGGCCAGCTCGTACGACCCGGCCTCGGCGTGCATCTCCGCCAGTCGGTAGCGGGCCTCGCGGAAGCTCTCGTTGTGCTCGACCGCGGCCGAGAACGACGCGATCGCGGCCGCGCGATCCCCGGCGTCGGCGTGCAGGTTCGCCAGGTTGTAGTGTGCTTCGGCGAATTCCGGCTCAAGCTGGAGCGCCCTAATGAAGGCGGTCTTCGCGGCATCAGAGCGGCCATCCTTCACGTAAGCGATACCCAGGCCGTTGTACATGACGGCCATGCCCGGCGCCACCCGCACCTCGATATCTGCGCCGGCCCGCCGCACCGCGAACGTCACAGTTCCCGCGGCGAGGCTCGAGTCGAGCGCGGCGTGGTACTCCGTCGCCGTGGGAACAGGCGCGCCGCCGATCCGGGTGATGAGATCGCCCGACGCAAGGCCGGCCGCCTCGGCGAGGCCGTACGCCTGCACGGCAGTGACGAGGACGCCGGCTCCCTCGGACAGCCTCGCGTCCGCCGCGATGTCGGCATCGGTCACATCCCGCGCGGCCACCCCCAGTAGCGACCTACGCGCGGCGTCGGCTTCGGCGATTTCGGTCTGGCCGGTCACGATCCGCACGCCGGCGACACCTATCGCTACGATCACGACTGCCCCGATTATCAAGGCCTTCTTCACCGTCCGGGCCCCTCTCATGTTGGCCAGAGGCACGAGCATACTGACGAGACTGTTTCCCACGTGAAACATCGCCGGATCCGCGCGCCGCGGCGAGGACGTCCGCCGACTGCCCGCGCGGCTGCGTCGCGATGTGGAACGAACCACGACGCCATCCGATGTACCGTCGCCGGAGCTGGCTTGGACCTGCCCGGCTTGCGTCGGCGCCGTCCGTCGGCGTGCCGCACTCGTCAGGGCCGAGTGCCCGCCAGCGCACTGAACGCGGTCTCAGCCGTCGGCATCTGTGGCAGCGGCGCGGTTAGCCACATGGCGCCGTCCAGTTGCAGCGGAATCTCGCCACCCGCGCGAACGAGAGCAAGCGCCGCCGCGCCGATATCCCGTACGCCCACGCGCACCGGCAGCTCTGCGATGGTCGTCACGCCGCCGAGCAACTCCAGCCCGACGTCCTGAGAAGCCGACGCCCACGCGTCCCCGCGCAACCCAAGCTCATAGCTGAGCGAATCGAGCCGAAGCAGGAATCCGTTGGGATTGTCGATGCGCAGTTTCAGGAGCAGATCGACCGCCGTGGCCGACACGCTCCGCAGGGACACGCCGTCGAAGCTGATGGACGGCGGCTTCGGCAGCGGCAGGGCCCCGAGCCGTGTCACCGGCACACTGATTTCGCCGAGGAATGGCACGTCCAGCCGCACGGCGCATTCGAACAGGAACGTCGCTTCGTCCTCCCCGGCCAGGGATGCGACTGACGACAGGAGCGACGCGAATCGCAGCGACGCGGGAACCGTCCATCGAGACGTGCTGCCGCCTGCCACCGGCCGCGTCTCCGCGCTGCTACCCACAACAACGCGCTCCCCGCCAATCTCGAGGTGGTAGTCGAACCCCGTGACGTCGATGCCCACGGCATTGGGGTTACCGACCTCGACGTCGAACGCGAGGTCGACGCCCTCGAATGTCAGCGACTCCGCGCGCCCGTCCACCACCGCGACCGACGGAGGGTCGAAGTCTCGGTTGAGCGCCATGCGGAGGGCGCTACAGCCTGTGAGTGCGACCGACAGCAGCGCGCCAGTGACCAGGGCCGGACGTGCGACCGTCTGTGCGGGCAGTTGCCCCATTCCTTTGCCTTCCCGTAAGTTCCACATGTATGCTAGCACCGTCCTGCCGAGAACACAGTCACGCGCAGCAGCAGGGGGCGTCCATGCGTCGACACGGTCTGTGTACATGCGCTGCTATCGCGCTTGCCGTGGTCCTCGGCGGAGCGCACGCGCAGGTCGGGTCGCGACATAACGTCGACCCGTACCTCGCGCCCCTGCTCATTCGACCGATCGACCGTCTCCCGTACCTGGCGCGCATGTTGGAGCATGGACGTCTACCGGTGTTGGTCCGCGCCACGGGTTCACCCTACGCGCTGGAACGCTACGGCGCGCGCATTCGCGGCGCCGTCGGAAACATAGCCTCCGCGGACATCGCCCCAGGCGATCTGCACGGCCTCGCGGCTGCGTCGGAGCTCGTGTACATCGAGGGCCCGAAACGCATGGTCGCGGCCGCGGCCGCGCTGAACCGCAGTCTGCCGGCTGTCGGGCTGGACACAATACATAGCGCGAATCCCGGCTATCGTGGCAGGGACGTCATCGTCGCGGCCATCGACTCCGGCCTCGACATCACGCATCCCACGTTCCAGACCGCCGAGGGCGCGACGCGCATCCTGGCCGTGTGGGACCAGAACATCACGCTGGCGGGACGCAGTCCCGTCGAGCTCGGTTACGGCACGGAGTGGACCGCGGACGACATCGACGCCGGCCGCGCGCGAGTGGATGACCGAGGCGGACATGGCACGCACGTGCTCGGCATTGCCGCCGGAAACGGTGCGACGCGGGACGGTTCCGGCCGACCCGGCGAGTCGACGCCGCAGTATGTCGGCGTGGCCCCCGAGGCCAACATCCTGCTCGTCCGGACCACATACACCAACGTGGCGATCCTCGACGCGATGATCTACATACTCGCCCGGGCCGATCAGTTCGGGATGCCCGTCGCGGTGAACATGAGTCTCGGTACCTCGTGGGGCCCCCACGACGGACGCGGAATGCTCCAGGATGTCCTGCAGCAGCTCGCGACATCGCAGCCGGGCGTCGGCCTGATAGCCTCTGCCGGCAATGGTGGCGATTCGACCGACCACGCCCACATGGACCTTGCCTCTGGCGACCCGCCGCGCCGGCTATACTTCCGCGCGCACGCCGGGACGGACGCCGTATTCGTGGAAGCGTGGCAGGAGCGGGGCGCCAACGCGCGATTCCGGCCTCTCTTCCCGAGAAACAACGCCGGGGAGCTCACCGGCTTCGGCTTCGACTGGGTCGAGGAGGGCGAGGTCACCGTCGATCCGGTAGGCGGCGGGCCAGTAAGCGGCATGACCGCGTTCCTGGACTTCCGGGAGGCACCCGCGGCCCCGCAGTACGAGGATCTCGATCGCATTGTGGTCGGCTTCTTGCAGGATGGTGATCTCGCCGTGCCGCTGGCCGACCACGTCTTCGCCATCGAGATCGAAGGCGATGGCGTCGTCGACGCCTATGTCCACGACGGATCGTTTGTGTCCAGGCCCGCCGATCCCGACGCCGTGCTCCCCGACGGGCTCATGACGGTGAGTGGCCCGGCGGACGCGGACCTCATCATCGCCCCGGTCTCGATGACAACGCGGGATGTGTGGCCCGGCTTACGCGGCTCCCTGTGGACCAGCGAGACCTCCCCCGTAGGCGAGCGGTCCGAGTTCTCCAGCATCGGCCCTCGACGCGACGGCTACGAGAAGCCCGACATCGCTGCGCCCGGCGAATGGGTCGTCGCTCCTCTGTCGGCAGAGGCGGCCATCGGCTTCGACGACGCCCGCGTCGCCCCAGACGGCTCCTATGCAGTTACGCGCGGCACGAGCATGGCGGCGGGCCACACCACGGGCATGGTGGCGCTGCTGTTGGAGCAGGCGCCCCAGCTCACGACTCCAGAGATAGTGGACCGCGTGCGGGCAGCCGTCGCGGCTGGATTCTGGACGCCCGAGCTGGGCTTCGGCCCTCTGGACCCGCACGCCCTGCTGGATGTGCCCTGGCCACCAACAGGCGTCCGCGCCGACCTCGTGGGTGGCGCCGCGTTGGTGTCCTGGGACGCCGCATTGGCTCTCGGCATGTCCTACCGCGTGTACGTCGATGGCGTAGCGTCGGATGTCGCGCGCGGAGCGAGTCTGGCCCTTCCCGACTTCGGAGACGGGGAGCTCGACGTCACGGTAACCGCGGTCAATGCCGCGGGCAGGGAGAGCGCGTCGTCCGCCGGGATAGTCGTCACGCCCGCCGGGTCGCGCTTGGGGCCCACCCAGTCGATCGCCGTCCAGAACTTGGAGGGTGGGGTGACTCTGGAGTGGACGCCCGTGGATGGCGCTGCGGGCTATCGCGTCGAGTGGGGCCTCGGCGAAAACGCCCTCATCAACGTGTTCGATACGGTCCTGCCCGGAGCCACGGTCGCCGGGCTGGCGAACGGTGTGACCTACTTCTTCCGCATCGTCGCGGTCGGGTTCGATGGGGTCGTGGGCGTCGGTTCGGAGCCCGCGCGGGCCCTGCCCAGACCGACACCCGTGCTGACGCGCACGGGCATGCTGATGCGGCCGGGATTCCCGATCGAGGCGGGACACGACTACATCGCGCCCCCTACCGTGGTCGATGTCGACGGCGACGGCGCCATGGAGATATTCACCGCCAACGTCGACGGCAGTGTGTACGGCTTCCGCGACAACGGAAGGCCCTTGCGCGGCTGGCCTCAGAGCACCGGTGAGCCTATCGTCGGTTCGGTGGCAGTCGCGGACATCGACCTGGACGGCCTGGCGGAGATAGCCGTGGTCGGCGGCCGTCGGCTCCACGTCTGGCACGCGGATGGTTCGGAGATGCGCGGGTTCCCGGTGGACACGCCAAACTTCATGCGTGCGCATCCCGTCCTCACAAACGTCAATCAGGACCCCACTCTCGAAGTGCTCGCCACCGTGGCAGACGGCACGGCCGGCGTTTACGCCTGGGACAGCAGCGGCCGGATCGTCGAAGGCTATCCGCTCGTGCCGGCGGATTTCCTCGCCCTGCCCGAGTTCATTCCCACGGCGCCCATCTACACTGCGCCCGTCGTCGCGGACGCGGACCTGGACGGCCACGCCGAGATATACGTCAGCACGCGCCATGGCGGCGTGTTCGGCTGGGACGAGGAGGGCTCGGCCCGCGACGGCTTCCCCCTCATACCAGAGGGCGTAGCGGTGGGCGGCGGCGGCGTGCCGGAGCACGCGACTCCGGTCCTCGCGGACCTCGGCGGCGACACCCTAACGCTGCTCAGCGGCGGAAGAATCGCGGGCGTGATCGCCCATGACGCCGATGGAGTCGTCTCGGCCGGCTTCCCGGTTCCGATACGCAGTCCGATAGGCGCGCCGGTCTCCGTAGGCGACCTGGACGGAGACGGCAGTCTCGAGATCATCGCGGCGGATGGGTCCGGCCTGCTGCACGCCTGGCGCGACGATGGCTCGCTCGTCGAGGGATTCCCCACGGACCTGGTCAACTTCGGGAAGCCGGCGCCCGTCACGGCCGACCTCGACGGCGACGGCGATGCCGAAATCGTCGTCGTCAGCAACCGAGGCAGGAACTTCGGCGCAGTCATCTACATCTTCGACGGCGACGCATCGCTCCTCGACTCGGTGACGGTCGAAGTCAACGTCGCCGGCACGCCTGCCGTCGCCGACCTCGATGGCGACGGACAGGCGGAACTCGTTGCCACGACGCTCCGTCGGCTCGCGGACGAGGACAACCCGACCGACCGCCCGGAGATAGGCGGCCGGCTCTTCGTGTGGGACCTCCCCTTCACCTTCGGCGCGACGGTCTGGGCATCGGAGCAGGGCGGCCCCGCCAAGATTGGCGTCTCGCCGCACGGCATACCTGCCGGAGCGGACGTGAGCCAGGCCAGGGGCGTCTGGGATGCCGAAGGCGCGCGTCTTTCCTGGGTGACGACGCAGGAGCGCGGGAACCTCGGCTGGCACGTCCTCAGAGGCGACGCGGCCGAGGGCAGGATGGAGCGCGTCACCGACAGCGCGATCGCGTCCAAGCGGCCCTCGTCCAACGGCACGCTGGAGTACACGTGGTACGACGCAACCGGCGATGACGCGAAGACGCGATACTATCGCCTCGTCGGGTACGGGACCATGGATCGCAGGACGACGTCCGGGCCGATCGCGATGCTGTCGCGCGCCGACCAATTGGCGCAGACCTGGCTCACGCAGTGGGGTCGGATCCGCACTGTCGAGTCGCTAGCCCCGTTCCCGAGCCCCGCGAACCCCGACGTGTGGATTCCCTACATGCTGGGTAGCGCGCAGGACGTGACGGTCGTCGTGTACGACGTCCGCGGGCGCGTCGTGCGCGAGATCGACGTGGGCCGGCAGCAACCGGGCGCCTACACCGGGCGGAGTCGCGCCGCGCGTTGGGACGGCCGCAACGACCAGGCCGAGCGCGTCGCAGGCGGCCTGTACTTCTCCGAGGTCCGCGCCGGGGCGGCCCGCACAGCCATGCGGCGCATCTACCTCAACAAGTAGGGGCGTGACCCGACCCCGCGGCCTACTGCCGCTGGCACGCAAGGAGGACTCGCCAACGTGGTGGACGCAACGACCAATTCCGAAGGCCGGCCGACCGTTTTCTTCACCGACGAGCAGAAGTACATCTTCGACGTGCGCGGATGGATCGCCGTACCGGGCGTTCTGTCGGAGGCCGAGATCGGGGAGATGCGCGACTTCTGCTACCGACTCCGTTCCGACGGCGCATCGCTGGCGGAGAAGGACCGCTCGTCCGTTGGCGGGCCGCTCCAACATCTCACCGATCACCCAGTGGTCGTTGGGTTCATGGAGGAGTTCGTAGCGCACGCGCCGCTTGCTAGCGACGACGGCTACGGCTTCCGCGTGGAAGGCAGCTTCCTGTCGATCCGCTCCGCCGGGAACGACAACTTCCGTCCGCACGGGGGCAACGGAATGCTGCGTTTCCCCGGCAACCACCACACGTACAGTTGCCTGCCCGGCTCCGCCAACAGCGGCCTCACGCGCGTCGTGTGGGAGCTCAACCCCGTGGAGCGTGGCACGGGCGGCACGCTGTTCCTAACTGGCAGCCACAAGGCCGCGTTCCCGGCGCCACCATCTACGGCAGACATCGACAGCGACCTGTGGGAGACCTACGAGTGCCCGTCTGGGTCCGCGCTGTTCTTCACCGAGGCCGTGCGACACACGGGCGCGGTGTGGACCAACGACCGGTGGGACCGCGTGGCCGTCTTCAACTCGTACAACACCGTCGGCAGCAAGTGGCACAAGTGGGATGCCGACCCAAACCTCGTCGCGTCCATGCCCCCGAAGCGCCGATCCCTCTTCCGCCCGGTCCACTGTCAGGACAACCGCGTCGAGTCCTCCGTATGATCCGCCGGATGGCGTGCGTGGTGTGCGCGTTCTGCCTAGCGGCGGGAGTTGCAGCCCCCGCCCGCGCCCAACGCTCGCTGCGTGGGGGACAACCTTCGCCCGCGCAACGCCTGTACCGAGAGGGCAAGGAGGCCGCCGCCACCGGCGAATACGGCCAAGCTGTGAAGCTGTTCCAGCAGGCCCTCGACAGGGCTACCCACACGGCTACACGCGCCAACATCCTGAACGACCTCGGCGAGGCCTACTACGAACTGGAGCAGTTCGAGGGCGCCCGAGACGCGTTCGAGGCTGCGCTGAACATCCGCCCGAACTTCACCCGGGCGCGGGCGAACCTCGACATCGTGCACTGGGCGCTCCCCGAGAACGAAGAGGCCCCACGCGAGCGGCTTTCTCCCGGCGCCACCTTCGCGGGACAGGTCGTCGGCTCCTACATGACGGGAGCCGTCATCGGCGGGTGGTTCATCTTCTTCGGCAGGCTGATGGGCTACAAGGAGACCGATGGACAGCTCGCCTTGCTGGGCGCCGGCCTTGTCTTCGGATCGACGCTCCGCGTGTCCGAGGTCGCGCGGGAGTGGAGCTATGGCCACGGCGCGCAGCGTAATGCGGTCGCCGGAGCCCTCGTCGCGCCGTTGACAGGTGTGCTCGCGACAATGCTCGCCGACGGCGCCGCCGACGGCGGGGCACGGGTGCGCGGCGCGCGAATCGGCGCCTACTTCTCGCCGCTTCTCGCGAGCGCGGGCTACACGCTCTCGACGTCGCGGCTGTTCGGCGGCGTGCCAACCCGTCGGCGAGGCGGAACGGCGTCCGCGCCCGGCGAGGGCGATTTCGCCTCGCCTGGGCCCGCTGCCGCCCGAGAGTTGGTCGTGTCTCTCCCCATCGTGCACATCTCGTTCTAGCCGGACCACCGGAGCTCCTGCATGAAGATCACGTTCCTCGGCACGTCCACGGTCGTCCCGGCAGCGGGCCACGAGACGGCGTGCGCACTCGTCAACGGCACATATCTCATCGACACCGGCTGGAACGCCGCCATCGGGATGAAGAGCTTCGGTTACGATCCGATGCTCCTTGACGCGGTGTTCCTGACGCACTGCCACCATGACCACTACATCGGTCTGCCGCACGTGTTCTTCTACATGTGCATGCGTGCGCGGGAGCAACCCGACAGGCCGCCCCTGAAGGTCATCGGGCCGGAGGAGGACGTAGAGCGCGTCGTGGACCTATCCCTCGCGCTGCTGCAGCCCGAGCGGTTCGACGCCGTCGCCTACGCCCCGGAGGTCATCCCCATGGCGCCCGGCGACGAATACACCGACGCCGCCGTACGCGTCACGACCTGCCGCACGGCCCATCCGGTGCCCAGCCTGTGCTATCGCTTCACGGAGGGGACATCCGGCGCGAGTCTCGCATACACCGGCGACACGGCGTACCACGCGCCGATAGCCGAGCACGCGGCTGGCGTCGGCCTGCTCGTGACGGAGGCGTCGTATGGCGGGCTCGCCGCGCCTGCGGACAACGGATCGCTGCACTCCGGCGCCCCGGAGGCCGCGCGCCTCGCGAATGCGGCCGGCGCGGATCGCCTGGCGCTCGTGCACTGCCCGGAGGCGAAGCAGAACGAGGCAGTCG
>NYZG01000172.1 GCA_002687025.1 Candidatus Poribacteria bacterium | reverse complement strand
TCTCCTGTCGCATCTATTCAACAGGATCATAGACAGAACTCCCCTCTCAGCGAATACACACCGAAAACCGAATAGCCCTCGCGCCAGCCCGGTACCCATTGCGGCCGGCGAGCGGCTTGTCACGCGCTTCGGGTTCCGCGAAATCCTCGAAAAGCAGGCGTGCCACATCATCCAGCCAGACCTGTGCCACTGCGGCGGGCTATGGGAGGCTAAGAAGATCGCCGCGATGGCCGAGGCGTACTACGTTGGCGTGGCGCCGCACAACCCGCTCGGGCCGGTGGCGAACGCGGCGGCGTTGCACTTCGCCCTCAGCACGCCCAACTTCCTCATCCAGGAGGACATGCTGAGCGATGTCCCGTGGCGTTGGGATGTCGTGAAGCACGACCTGCGCACCGAGGACGGGCACTGGCTGCCCACCGACGCGCCGGGCCTCGGCATCGAGGTCGACGAGGACGAGGCCAGGCGGCATCCCTTCTAGCAGGAAGTCATGCACTCCCTGACGGCGCGCGCCGCCGACGGGGCCATCCTCGACTGGTGACGCCGCGCTCTAGCCTGCCACGATGTCCGAGACGTCGATCACGTACACCTGCCGCTCGCACTCGTGCGTCGAGTCGAAACACACCTTCGTGCCGTCGCGATTCCAGCGCGGATGCAGGTCGCACCGGATCTCGCCGCCGAGCTCCGGCATCGTGTAGAACTCGCCGATGTCGACACGCGTGTCGTCCGTGGGCCGGAAGAGCATCAGCGTCCTGTGGTTGTCGCGATTGGGGTACGCGTCGTTGAGTATCCACCGTCGGTCGGGCGAATACGAGCAGTGCCCGTCCCGCGTGAGAATCCCCTCGCCGACTGCCTCGCGTTCGTCGCTCAGATCCGTGTACAGGAAGAACCTGTCGCCCACGTCGTAGTGCCGCGCCCACGCGAGGACGTGGTCGCACCCTCGCCAGTCGAAGTGCGAGACGATCTCGTGGTCGGCCAACAGGCACACGTTCGAGCCGTCCGGCGCTGCGGTGAACAGGCGCGTCTCCCACCCGCCGCTCGCGAGTTTCCACCGGTGGAGGAAGATGAATCTCGAGCCATCCTGGTTGAACAGCAGGTGGTTGAACCAGTGCTCCGCGCCGGCCATGTTCGGTTTCGACTTGATCGCGGCGATCTGCGCCAGCGTGACGACAAGGCGACTCTCGCCGGTCGCCATGTCGACGTGCCAGATGCCGTCGTCTTCGGGGCACGGGTCGCCCTCGGTAGGATCGGCCACGGCGGCGTAGCCATACCCCGGCCGCGTGCGGGGGACGCGCGCGAAGTTCAGCGTGACCGCTTGCGAGCCATCCTTACTCACCGCGTGGACGGGCTTAGGCAGGACGCGCAGCTCCTCGCCGCTCAGGGCGCGCACGACGGAGACGAATCTGCCGTCGCGCACGTCGTTGTGCACGAACGCGGGGTCGGCGGCGGGGTCCAGCCAGTGGATCATCGACCCCTGCTGCCAGTTCCACGCCCGCGTGGATGCGATAGGTGTCCACGCGTTGTCCTCGGCCGTGTCGATCAGCCCGACGACGGCCTCGTCTCCCGAGACCGGAGGCCGGTCGATGAACGCCGTCTCCAGCGCGGCGATGTAGCGACCCGACGGGTCCCAAGGCGTCTTGTCGTAGTACCCGTGGAAGTGGTGCCGCGGCCCGCGAGTCACTGCGACCGGTTCGCGATGGTCGATGATGGTCGGCATGGCGAGGGGCTCCTGCCTACTCGGTTGCTACGACGACCTCGGCGCCCGTCTGCGAACTCTCGACGATCGCGTCGATGATGAGCATCTCCCGGTATCCGTCCTCGAGGTTCGCGCCGCACTCCGTGTCGTCGAGGATGGCTCGCGCCCAAGCCGTGAACTCCTCGCGGTAGCCTGGCCGGATCACGCCGTCCTGATAGCTAATGCCCCCGTCCCAGTGCACGATGGGTCCGTCGGCGTATCCGCCTTGGCCGACCGGCAGACCGGGGACGGCGTACTTCAGCTTCGTCCAGTTGTGCGTCTCGACCCACGCGGGTCCGTCCCCGAGGATCATCGTGCGGTTGTCGAAGAGCGGGCTACGGACGGCAATCGTCTGGCTGCCAGCAACGCCCGAGGCGAACCGGAAGTTGATAGCCGCGGCGTACTGCTCCCCCTCGGCCTGGGTGCGCGTCACGGTAACGGCCGCGATTTCCCCCATGAACGACCGCGCCAGGTCGAGGTGGTGGATGATGTGGTCCAGCAGGAAGAACCGGAACATGTCCGCGTCCGACTGCCGGTCCATGCCCCAATCCATCCGCATCCCGGGCCCGGGAGCGAAGTAGTGCGCGTGGTACGCGATCGGCTGCCCGAACTCCTCCCGCGCCATGATCTCCCGCGCCATTGCGTTGACAGGGCAGTGCCGCTGCACGGTGCCCATCAGCACTTTCCGATCGGTCTGCGCTGCGGCGTCGCGGAACTTCTTGGCGTGTTCGGCCGTAAGCGCCGGTGGCTTCTCCGTGAAGATGTGGAGCCCATGCTCCAGCGCCTCGATCCCGACGTCGGCATGCACGAACGGCGGAGCCGCGATCATGACGCCGTCGAGATCCTCCTTCTCGAACATCTCACGATGATCCGTGTAGTGCCGTTCCGCCCTGTACTTGTCCGCGGCGGCGCTGGCGCGGTCGGCGTTGATGTCACACGTCGCGACAAGCCGCAGCTCGTCGACAAGCATCACCGCCGGAAACAGCACCGTCGAGGGCATGCCGCCACACCCTACGGCCCCGATGCGAAGTCGCGTCGCCTCTGCCATGTCGGTCTCCCGTGTCGTTGGCTCGGTGTTCTACGTCAGTACGTCACGCGAAAGTCGTCGTATCGTGGCGGCGGCGACAGCCGATGCGCCGTGACGTCATCAACTCGCCCGCCGAGGGGCCCTTTCCGCAGCGCCCGCAGCATCTCATCGCACGCCTCGGCCGATCCGACGATGACGGCTTCCACCATCCCGTTGGGGACGTTGCGCACGTAACCCGCGACGCCTGCCGTGTCTGCGCACGCGCGAGCGTAGTAGCGATAGCCCACGCCCTGCACGCGACCCGACACCCGCACGTCGAACGCTACGACCATTGCCACGCTATCCTCTGGACCTGCATCCCCGTCCGGGTATAATACGGTAGCTCAGCCGCGCGACAACCTCAGCGGCGACACACGAGGAGGCGCCTGCGTGATCGACTAGGGACAGCCCACCCGACCTCTCGCGACTTCCCTGGCGCCAGGAGGCCTCCCATGTCCTTAGTGAGTTTCGCTTCCGTCGGATACCAGTACCTCTCGCATTCCGACTATCTGTTTCAGGACGCCGCCGTCGATGTATCCGCGGGCGACCGGGTCGGGCTCGTCGGGCCCAACGGCGCCGGCAAGACGACGCTGCTGCGACTCGTGACGGGCGAACTGGAGCCCACGACCGGCGGCATCACGCGGCACAGGGCCGCCCGCATCGCGTACGTGCCCCAGGAAAGCCGCGCTCCTTCGGACCGGCCGGTCGAGGAGTACGTGCTCGGCGCGCGCCCGGAGCTGTCCGAGCTCCGCGCGTCCATTCAGGACCTCGAACATCGCCTCGCAGACCCGGGCGCCGCGGGACGCTACGCCGAGGCCATCGACGCGTACGAGGCCAAGGGCGGGTACTCCTTCGAGGCCGAAGCGCTGACAGTGCTCGCGGGCTTGGGCTTCGATGAGCGCGAGCGTAGCCTCTCGGCTCGGCTCCTATCGAGCGGGCAGCGCGCCCGCGCCGAAATCGCCAAGCTCCTGCTCGCCGACGCAAACTTGCTACTGATAGACGAGCCGACAAACCACCTCGACATCGCCGCGCGCAAATGGCTCGAGTCGTATCTGACGCGCTCCGACGCCGCTTACCTGATGGTCTCGCACGACCGGGCGTTCCTGGCGAACACGACAGGTCGCATGTTCGACCTGCGCCGAGGGGCCCTCACGGCGTACGAGTGCGGATACTCCGCGTACCGCGCCGAACGCGACCGACGAGACCGCGCTGAGTGGGAGGAATACGAGAGCGCGCAGCGAAAGGTGGCCGCGACGCAACGCGCCGCCGAGGCCCGACAGCGACTGGCGGCGAAGGTGTTTCAGAAGCCGGGAGGCGGAGGAGAGGACCGAGACCACAAGGGACGCATCGGCGCCAAGGTCGCGCGAACCGCGCGCATACTGCGAGAGAAGGCGGTCGCAGAGGCGGACGTTGCCAAGCCGTGGGAGGACGACCCGATTCCCACGCTGGACTTCCCGAACGTCCCGCGCTCCGCCGAGTCGATGCTGCACGCGGATCGCCTGGCAAAGGGGTATGACGGCCGCTCACTGTTCGGTGACCTGTCGTTCCGCGTAGCGCGCGGCGGCCGGACGGCCCTGGTCGGCCCCAACGGCGCCGGCAAGACGACGCTTATGCGTCTCATCCTCGGTCGCGAGGCGCCCGACGCTGGCGACCTGCACATCGCCCGAGGCGTCCGCATCGGTTACTTCGCGCAGGAGGGCGAGAACATGGACGCGTCGCTTTCCGCGATCGACGTGTGCAGGACCGTGTGTGGCGACGAGACCTGGGTGCGCACGCTGCTTGGGTGCTTGCGTTTGCGCGGCTCCGCGCCCGAGCGAACGGTGGGCAGCATGAGCGCCGGTGAGCGCGGCAAGGTCGCGCTGGCCCGCCTGCTGCTGAGCGACGTGAACCTCCTCCTCCTAGACGAGCCGACGAACCACCTCGACATCGACGCCCAGGAGGCGGTCGAGGACACGCTGTCCCAGTTCCCCGGTGGCATCCTGTTCGTATCGCACGACCGCGCCTTCACGGACGCTCTCGCGGATAACGTAGTGGAGTTGGGCGCACAGACGGCGAGGGCCTAGGACGGCCGGCACACAGACGGCAGCGCCAGGCCGATACGTGCCAGCAGCGCCGCATCGACCGCCTGCAACGAGTCCACGCGCGCCGAAGCGTGCTCGAACGACTGAACCTGTGTGATGCCGTTCGGCACGGCCACGACGGGGACGCCGGCCCGGTTCGCGGCGAGCACGCCGTGCGCGGAATCCTCGAGCACGAGACACGACGTCGGGTCCGCGGCCGCGCGTTCACAGGCCAGCAGGTATAGGTCCGGCTCAGGTTTGCCGCGCTCGACATCGCTCCGGCTCAAAGTGAAGTCGAAGTCGTCGTCGATCTCCATCTCACCGAGGATAAGATCCACCCAGTCCCTGCTCGCGGTTGAAACCACCGCGACGGTGACGCCGCGCGAGCGCATGTCGGTCAGTAGGGAGGCGAAGCCCGGCAGCGGACGCATGTCGGCGCGCACCATCGCCATGTACCGCGCGCGCTTCTTGTCGCGCAGTTCCTGCCGCAGTTCGGCAGGAACGCCCACCGTGTCGTACATCGCCTCCAGCACGCCCCACGTGCCCACCGCGCTGAGCCAGTGCTCCATCTCGAGCGTGTACCCATGCTCGGCCAGCGTCTCCCGCCAGGCGAGGAAATCCGGCGTCTCGGTGTCGATTATGAGGCCGTCCATGTCGAAGAAGACGGCGCGGAGGGCCCGCGTTGTCATAGACCGTAGTCCTCTTTGATCTCGCGGATCTGGTCCCGCAGCGACGCGGCCTTCTCGAACTCCAGGGCCTGCGCGGCCTCCTGCATCTCCGCTTCGAGGTGCGCCAGCATCGCGGCGGCATCCTCCTGACCCGCGGGTCCTTCCGCGGCGATCATCGGAGCCAGCAGCTCGTCGACGTCCTCTTCCAGCCTCAGCGACTTGCGCACGTCCTTCACGATGGACGTCGGCGTGATCCCGTGTTCCTCGTTGTACGCGAGCTGTCGGTCGCGTCTGCGCGTGGTCTCGGAGACGGCCCCTTGGATGGAGTTCGTCATCGTGTCCGCGTACAGGATCACTTCGCTCTCGACGTTCCGCGCCGCTCTGCCAGCGGTTTGCACCAGCGAGGTCTCGGAGCGGAGGAAGCCTTCCTTGTCCGCGTCCAGGATGCACACCAGCGCCACCTCGGGCAGGTCGAGGCCCTCACGCAGCAGGTTGATCCCGACCAGGATGTCGAAGCGCCCTTCGCGCAGGTCCCGCAGAATCTCCGTCCGCTCGACGGTGTTGATCTCGGAGTGCAGGTACCGCGCCCGTAAGCCGATCTCCGTCAGGTATTCGGTCAAATCCTCCGACATGCGCTTCGTCAGCGTGGTGACGAGGACACGCTGGCTCTTCTCGACCTTCTTCCGACACTCGCCGATAAGGTGGTCGATCTGCCCCTCCGTCGGATGGATGCGCATCACCGGATCGACGAGACCCGTTGGGCGGATTATCTGCTCGACGACCTGGTCGCTCACGTCCAGCTCGTACGGCCCGGGAGTCGCGGTGATGAACGTCGTCGGGCCCTGCAGCCGTGTGAACTCCTCGAACCGCAGCGGGCGGTTGTCCAGAGCCGACGGCAGCCTGAAGCCGTAGTCCACGAGGTTCTGCTTGCGCGCTCGGTCACCGTTGTACATCCCTCGAATCTGCGGGATCGTGACGTGCGACTCGTCGATGAACAGTAGGTAGTCGTCGGGAAAGTAGTTGAGCAAGCAGAACGGCGGCTCGCCCGGCTGGCGAGCGTCGAAGTGCCGCGAGTAGTTCTCGATGCCCTGGCAGCTGCCGACCTCGCGGATCATCTCCAGATCGAACCGCGTGCGCTGCTCGATGCGTTGCGCCTCCAGCAGCTTCCCGTTCTTGATGAACCACTCGATTCGGTCCTGCAACTCCGACTCGATCGCGATCAGCGCCGCCTCCACGCGCTCGGGCGCGGTCATGTAGTGGTACGCGGGGAATATCGATATCTCTTGCGGCTCGTCGTGGATCTCCCCGGTGAGCGTGTCGATTTCGCGGATACGGTCGACGTTGTCCCCGAACAGCTCAACGCGATACGCGCGGTCCTGGTACGGCGGGAAGATCTCGATGACGTCACCGCGCGCGCGAACACAGCCCCGCTCGAAGCTGACGTCGTTGCGCTGGTATCTGATGTCGATAAGGTCGCGGATGAGGTTGTTGCGACGCAACGTGTCGCCCAACGCGATGTGCACCTGCTGCTTTTCGTACTCCTCCGGCGACCCCAGCCCGTAGATGCACGACACGCTCGCGACGATGATCACGTCTCGTCGGCTCAGCAGTGACGCCGTGGCCATCATCCGGTACTTCTCGATCTCCTCGTTCCGCAGCAGGTCCTTCTCGATGTACGTGTCCGTCGCGGGCAGGTACGCCTCGGGTTGGTAGTAGTCGTAGAAGCTGACGAAGTAGTGCACCGCGTTGTGCGGGAAGAACTCCTGGAACTCCGAGAAGAGCTGCGCCGCCAACGTCTTGTTGTGGGAGATCACCAGGGCGGGCCGCTGTAGCCGCTGCACAGCGTTCGCCACGGTGAAAGTCTTCCCGCTCCCGGTGACGCCGAGGAGAGTGCGGTACTGTTCCTCAGCCTGGATGGAGCTGATGATGCCGTCGATGGCCTCGGGCTGGTCTCCCGCGGGCGAGAAGTCGGACACGAGCTGTAGATCCGGCATGGCGCGGCCTCCGTGCGTCGCGGCGGAACCCGGGCGGCGGGCACGGTAAACTGTATCATGCCCGAACCCCTCTAGAAATGGGGCCGTGGGACGCGGCGTCAACGCCTCCTCGGGCGCACGACAAACCGCCGAATCTGAGGTAAAGTACTATCCTGCGGGCGGCCATGTCCCGCTGCACTGCCGCCCGCGTTCGCCCGATAGATAGAAGGGCCCCGCGATGTGGCGCGTGCCACGCGTGCCCCGACAGCCTTCCGTCCGGCGTCGGACGCGCGGCGATGGGAGCGGATGTCGCGCTCGATAGCGCACCACAGGAGTGTCATGTGATGGCGGAAGAGATGGACGTGGTTCTGGAACGAGCGCAAGCCGCGTTCGATGCCCGCGATTACGAGCAAGCCGGTGGCCTCTTCAAGGAGGTCCTGGACGCGACCCCGGGTGATTCCGAAGCACGACTCGGTTACGTGCGCTGCCTGAACGAGCAGGGGAATGGCGACGCCGTCAAGGCGCTCCTGGAACCCACGCAGGATGAGATCGACGACGGTCGGCTGCTCGCCGAACTCGCGCGCGCCTTCTACGCTGACGAGCGCTTCGAGGAATCCGTGGCCCTGTTCTCAACCGCATCGGAGAAAGCCCCCGACGACGGCCACATCCGCGCCAACTACGGTTTCGCCCTGTGGCAGAAGGGCGAACACACCCAGGCGCTGGACACGCTAAAGGAAGCGCTCCCACTGGTGCAGGACGACGCGCTGTTGTCCGCCAACATGGGGCAGATATACCTTCAGCTGGGAATGTGGAACGAAGCCGTATCGTCCATCGAGCGGTACCTCATCGACTTCCCGAACGACCTGCGGCTCCGTACTGTCCTGGCATTCGCCCTCGACAAGGCGGGATGGCGTGAAGAGGCCGAAACCGTCCTGGACGAGATCCTCACCATTGATCCCGAGCACGCCGAGGCCAAGGCCCAGCTAGCGGCCCTAGCGGAAGTCGAGGACGCCTCCGACGCGCTCGCGGCGCAACCCGCCGGCGAGGCCATCCCGGTGGTCGGAGGCGGCATCGCCCCCGAGGCCCCGTCCCCCATCGACTCGCTCGACCTGGGAGCCATTCCGGCCTTCGGCGGCGCCTCCCCGACGGAAAGCGCCGTTGGCCTCCCGGACTTCGGCGCCATCAGGGTAGTGGACGACACCGATCCCGCGAAGCAGCTCGCGGAGGAGTTGCTGGCCAAGGTCACAACCATCCTCGACGAGGAGGATGTGCCGGCAGCCATCGCGTACCTCGAGTCCGAACGGGCCAAGGCGGAGCACCCGGCCGAGGTGCTGAACCTGCTAGGCAAGCTCCTGACCGAGGATGATGACTACGAGGGAGCCCTCGAAGCGTTCCGCGAAGCCATCGAAGTCGATCCATTCCACGCGCAGGCCCAGAGCAACCTGGGCGTCCTGCTGTGGCAGATGGGCGAATTCGAGGAGGCTACCGATACCTTGCGAAAGGCCATCGAACTCGACACCGAGGACATGGATGGCAGGATCAACCTCGCCCTCATATGCCACCAGGTCGGCCTCTACGAGGACGCGGTGCCCCTGTACACCCAATACCTCGACCAGTTCCCCGAGAACACCGAAATCCGCATGGAACTGGCGACATGCTTCGTCGAACTCGAGGAAATGGACGCGGCCATCCGCGAGGTCGATACGGTCTTGCTTCTCGAGCCGGACAACGAAGCCGCCCAGAAGCGCATGGACGAACTCTCCGCCGGAACCACCTGATGACCCCGCCACGATGAACGTACTTGTCACCGGCGGCGCCGGATTCATCGGGTCCAATCTCGTCCGATACTGGCTCAGCGAGCACCCCGACGATGTCGTCGTGACGCTCGACAAGCTCGCATACGGCGACGCCAACCTGCGCGACTGCCTCGACCACCCACGCCACGAGTTCGTCAAGGGCGACATCACCGACGCGGAGCTCGTGCGCTCCGTATTCGTCAAGCACGAGATCCACTCCGTAATCCACGCAGCGGCCCAGAGCCACGTCGACGCGTCCATCAGCGATCCCCTTGCCACGATCGAGGTGAACGTGATGGGCGCCGCCATTCTGCTGGAGGCGATGCGTCTCTACGGCGCGGGCGACGGACGTTTCCACCTCGTCAGCACCGACGAGGTATACGGCGCTCTCGGCGACCAAGCGGCGTTCAGCGAGGAATCCCCCTACGCGCCCAACAACCCGTATTCTGCCTCCAAAGCGGCGGGCGATCACCTCGTCCGCGCGTACGCTCGTACGTTCGGCATGGAGGTGTCGACCACGAACTGCTCGAACAACTACGGCCCAAGGCAATACCCCGACAAGTTCCTGCCGAAGATGATATGCAACGCTGCCGCGGAGCTGCCGTTGCCCGTATACGGCGATGGCCGCAACGTCCGCGACTGGCTCTACGTCGAGGATCACTGCCGTGCCATCGACGTGATATTCCACGATGCCCCGTCGGGCGCGGCATACTGCGTCGGCGGCACGAGCGAGTGGCAGAACATCGAACTGCTCCGCATGCTCTGCGCGCAACTGGACGAGAGGCTGGACAGGCCTGCCGGCAAGTCGGCCGAACTCATCACGTTCGTCGCCGACCGACCGGGTCACGACTACCGTTACGCCATGGACGCGTCCAAGCTGGAGCGGGACCTCGGGTGGACGCCCCAGGTCAGCTTCGAAGACGGCTTGCAGCGGACGATGGCGTGGTATCTCGACAACCCCGAGTGGGTTGACGAGGTAAGCGCGCTTCTCGCGGCTCGGAAGTAGACGACCGGCGCGCTCTTCCTACGCGTCCGGGGCGATCGCCCAACCTTCCAGCGGATGTGCGCGGTCGGACAATGGCAGGCCCACACGGGCGCCATCCGCGATGTGCGACGCGTAGACCCCCATGATCATCTCGAAACCCCAGCGTCCCGTGACGCCGTCGCACGGCGGCTGCGAGTCATCGGCGATCGCCGTTGCCATCCCGCGGTACATCGAGATGATCGGGCTCTCCAGGCCAGCGTTGCTCAGGTTGATCTGATGCCAGTCGGACGCCTGCGACGGATGCCCCTCCATAGGCCGTGGTAGGTTCCACAGGCTGTCGTTCAGGTCGCCGCTGGTGCGCACCGCGAGCTGTCCCTCTGTCCCCAACACGTCCACGCCATAGTTCGTGTTGTCCGTCTTGGCGTAGTCCAGGAAGACTATCTCGCCCATCACGCCGCCGGCGAAGCCGTACCGGCCGGTCGCGCGCGAGCCCATGACATAGCCGGAATCCCGGTCCCGTGGCGACATTTCCTGGGCGTGCATGACGTCGCCGCGCGTCGCGAGCCTCCCCTCGTAGAACACCGACGCCGAGCACCACTCCGGCGGGCCCGCGAACCGCATCATCATGTCGGTGATGTGCGTGCCCATCTCCATGAACTCGTTGCCACTCTTGCGGCCCGCCTTGTTGCGGCCGCGCACCAGCATCACGTCGCCGATGGCCCCTTGACCCACCATTTCCACCGCCTTCCGGATGCCTGGATGCATGTGGTTCTGCTGGTGTATGGCGAGCTTCGCCCCCGACGCCGCGGCCGCTTCGACCATGGCGTCGGCCTCGCGCAGGTCGAGCGCGATCGGCTTCTCGCACATCACCGAGATGCCCCGACGCAGAGCCGCGACGGTCGGATCGTGGTGATGTCGCGTCTGCGTTGCGACGGTGACGAGGTCCGGGCTCTCGGCGTCGCACATCACGCCCGCGTCTTCGTGTAGGCCATCGACGCCGTATTCCGCGCCACACGCCTCGCGCGCCTCCGCGGACACGTCACACAGGCCCACGATCTCGAAGTCCGGTAGAGAGCGCAGCACGTTCAGGTGGTGGCGGCCCATCCCGCCGCATCCGACGAGAGCGACCCGTGTGCGTCGATCGGTCATCGTTGCGTCCTCCTGTAGCTTCGCTGCGTCACCGCACGAGCACGATCGAGCCTATGCGGAACTGGCCGCCCAGCTCCATCTGGTAGGCGTAAACGCCCCCGGCGGCAAGCGTACCGTCCCCCCGACGGCCGTCCCACTCGACATCGCCCGTGGACGGCGTCGACACCCATATCTGGCGACCGTGCAGGTCGTAGATGCGCACGACGAGGTCGCCCACGGCGTCCGCTACCGCCCGCGTCGGGAACTTCACCGTGTTGAACGGCGCGGCGCCAAGCGGCGTGAAGGGGTTGGGGTGCGGCCGGTCCAGCAGAGCCAGGACGAATTCCCGAGCTTCCGAAACGTTCCCGTTCTCATCCACGGCAAGCACCCCGTACACGTAGCGCCCTGGGCTCAGCGTCTCGCGGTGCACGAACTCGAATTCGCCGACTTCTGGAACATCGGCCGCCAAGCGCGAGTCCAGCAGCTCCGGGTCGGCGCCGGTCAGCCCAAATACCACGTCGTAGCGCACGACGTCGGGCGAGTCGCTAGGTCGCCATACGACCCGTAGGCCCGAGATGTCCTGCGCGACGGTGAACACAGGCACAGGATTCGGGGCCTTCGTGTCAGCCGGCACGATGACTGCGGCAGCCGCCGATCGCTCCGAGACCACGAGGCGACTCTTGAACGCCGCGACACTGTATTCGTTGGCCCCTGGAGGCGCGTCTACGTCGCGGAACGACGCAGCGTCTCCGCCCAACGCCTCGAACGTCGCGCCATCGCCCCGGAACACGAAGTAGCCCTGCACGTCGCGGTCATCGACGGGGTCCCACGACACGAGGGCGTCGTTCTCCCCGTCGGGATCGGCGGCCACACCGACCCCGGTCGGCGTGTCCGGAGGGATGTTGGGGATCACTTGCAGCGTGTAGTCGTTGTTGTTCGCCGGATTGCCGTCTATCTCGCCGGGTTTGACGAAGTCGCCGATCTGCGCGTTCGTCGGGTTGCGGAGGACGACTCCGAAGGTGGCGACGGCGACCGGCGCGTCCGGCGTTCGGACGACGAAGTCGATCTCGATGACGGAACTCAGGAAGTTGTCGATCACCTGATCCAGCACGAACCGAACCGCGTCCGCCGACGTCTCCGCCCGGAACGCGACAGCCGCCGTCTCGACCTTGACCGCTCCGACGTCATCCACCGTTACCGTGAACCCCGGCGGGAGCGACACTTCGATCGTCTTGATCTCCTCGCCCGGTTCAGCCTGAGACCTGTCGACGAGTAGCGTCAGTATCAGCGTCGGCGAAGATGCCGTCGGCACAACGCCGGTCGGGTCGCCAACTACGTTTATCTCGCCGGTAGAGCTCACCGCGGCCCGGACGACAGACGCCGGCGCCGCGAGAAGGCAGACGCCTGCGGCGATAGCGACGGTAAGCGCGGCCCTGGACACAGCGCGAGTGTAGGGCTGGCTCGCCATCAGAAGGCCCCCCGCAGGCTGACGCGCTGCGTCATGTTGTCTCGCAGGTCTCCGCCTGCGATGTCCGCTGCAAAGTCGACGTGCATCGTCCCACCGCCCATGGCCACGCCAACGCTGCCACCGACGGTCAGCGCGCCCACGCTCTCGCCGTAGCCACTTGCCGTCCGATAGCCAACGCGCGCCGCCAGCGTGTCCGAGAGTCCCAATTCCACGCCGAGAGCCACGCCGGTCGTCCCGCCTCCGGTCGCGATGTCCGCGGCCACGATGCTACGGCGCAGCACGTCGGCCAGGGCTGCCTGCTCGGCGCTGCCCGCGACCGACGCCAGCCGGTACGCGGCGCCGATACGTACCGTCGTCGTCGCGTCATCCGACTCGGCGGATTCGTCCTGTCTGAACGTCAGATCGGCGGGTACCAGGTTCTGCGCCGACGCGCCAACGGCGAGACCTGTCGCGGGGCTGACAAGGACGCCCACGTCGGTGGTGATGGCCGACACGCTCGTGCCGTCGGCGAAGTACGGGTTGTCGCTCACGTCTGGATTGGCGTCGTCCAGCCCGACGCCGATGCGCTTGACCAACGCCCCCACGCGTAGAGATGACCCGAACCCGCGTCCGTATCCGACGGAGGCCACCGTCTCGCGGTACACCGCGTCCCCATCCGCGAGAGACGTGATGCCTGCCGCGAAGCCGTTCCCGCCCGACCCGATGATGATGTGCGCGACATCCTGCGACACGAGCGGGTCCGCGACGCCCGAAAAGTACGCCGCCCGCGTCAGCGCGATCCGCGCACCCTCGGCCGCGCCCAGTCCAGCGGGATTGTAGAGCGGGGCGTTCGCGTCGTCAGAGATCGCGACGAACGCGCCCCCCATGCCCATTGGGCGCGCGCCATTGGCCGGCCCGTCCGACGCGGCCGCGGCGGGCATCGCGACGAGCGCAGCAGCGATCAGCGCTGCCAACCCGCCGCGCAACCTATCTACCATCACTTGCCCTCTGTGTACGTGACTTCATCGCGACCATCCACGGTCGGCGCGAGGAGTTCCGGGTCGAGGATGCGTATGTCTGCGCTCACGCGGCTCTCCTCCAGCCACGCCTGCATGAGCGCCTGGAGCCCGTCCGGGCGCAACGACCGCGCGATCGCGTCCGCCAGTTCGGGGCCCAACTCCTGAGTCCACGCTGCCGCGACTTCGGCCACTTGCACGATGGCATGCCCGGCGCCGACGCGCAAGGCATCGCTCCATTCGCCCACGCCGAGACGCTCCGCGACACCCGCGACGGCCGACGGCAGAGCCGGGACCGACACCCAGTCCGGGTCCGCGTCAACGCTCAGCAGCGCCTCTTCGGCCGCACGGTCTGCCAGGTCCGACAGGGCGATGGCCCCCGAATCTAGTTCGCTGCGCAGCGCGTCGAGAGTCGCGCGCGTCTGTGCGTCCTCGGCCGCTGTGGAGCCGGGCGGAACGTGCAGACGCACGCTTCGAACGCGGTACTGCGCCGGCACGCGGTATTCGTCGATGTGCGTCTCGTAGTACGACTCCACGTCGGAGTCGGTGGCCCGGGACACCCTGGGGCCGAACGCGCGCTCCGCGAACTGCGCGAGCATGAGCTGGCGCCGGATGCGTTCGCGCCGCACCTCGATTGAGACGGTGTCGTCAGCATCCGGCTCGACCGGCGCCGCGCGCATCGCCTCGTCGACGGCCCCGTCCGCGATGATGACGAAATGCCGCGCCTCGCGCACGAAAAGAAGCTGGTCCACGAGAAGCTGAAGCGTCTGCCTTCGATCGAGGGCACTGTCGACGCGTAGCCCCCTCAGTGACGTTTCATCCCGCAGGGCAGTCCACGTGATCGCCTCGCCATCGACCGTGGCCACCACATAGTCGACCAGCGCTGCGCCGCCGCCGGTGGGGTCATCCGACGGCCAGGTCGCATCGGGCACCAGTGCCACACCGACCGCGGCCGCCAGGACGATGCAGCGCCACGGCGACGCGTTGCGGAAGCCGCCCGCGCGCACGCCTGATTGGCTGCGTCTACTCATCTTCGACGACGACAGCCGCGGACGCGGCGAGTGGCCGGCCGTCGGTAACGGCGAGTAGCTGCGCGATGTGGATGCCCGGATCGACGGCCTCGCCGTCGTCGTCGTGGCCGTCCCAGACGACGGCGTGCCGTCCGCCGTTGGGCGCGTCGTCCAGGAGCGTCCGCACCAGCGCGCCCTTATCCGACAGGACGAGTAGCGTGACGCGCGCCGTCAGCGGCGCTTCGTATCGGAACTCCACCTGGCCGGCGTCAATCACGAACGACTCGGCCGAGGCCTGGATCAGGGGTTCGGAGCCGGTCGCGTGAATGACGCTGTTTGCCTCCCCCGGCGTCGAGCCGCTAACGTCCACGGAGAGGAGCCAGTTGTCCATGCGGTCGGAGTCCTCGTCCACATCGCGCCGCTCCAGGGACCGGCCATCGTCGGGACGTAGCGCCCCGTACGACATCTCGTCCACGACCGTGCCGCCGGCCGTCTTCAGCGTCAGCGAGTCCCCGCCGTCGTTCAGGCTCGGTAGCGGCATTTCGATCACCGTGCCTCCCGCGGGAAGGCTCGGATGCGCGTGCCGGAAGTCCGCGCCGTTGCCCGCCAGCACGGCGTAGCCGTTGGCGGGGAGCAGCGTGGTCGGAATGATGACGGGGCGCCCCAGCGAGTCCGACAACGTCCAACCGACCAGCATGCCGTCGACATCCGACATGCTGCGCAGCTCGACCCACTCCGGCGCGTCGGGCTCTGGGCGATACAGAAGCTCGCTGATGACGACGAGGCCGACAATCCTCGGCGTAGGCGGCTCCTCGACCGGATCGTCCTCGGGATTCGACAAGCGGCCGAGCGTAGTCCCCAATGGGTCGCGGGTCAGGCGCCAGTTGGTCTCCGAGTCCTCGGCGATGAAGTCCTTCCGCTCGAACGACACGCCGCTACGCGCCGCGGCAGGCGGCGAGTAGGTATCGATGACGGCGCCCGAAGCGTCCAACAGACTCAGTGTGTCGCGGACGGCGAGTCCGTTGCCGATGGCGGAGTTCCGAGGCCGGAGCCACACCACCGTCTCGTCATCGACCACATATCCGTCCGTCATGTCCGGGTCGAATATTACCGCGAAGCTGAGGCCCGGCAGTTCAGCGATGTCCCCCTCGCGCCAAGCCACGATCTCGTCGGCCGTATCACGGTCGGCTATCTTCCATCCCGTCAGGTCGACGGGATCCTCGGACAGATTGAACAGTTCGACGAACTCGCCCCCACGCTGTCCGCCCTGCGCGATGTTGGGGTTCGCCATCACCTCCGTGATGCGGATCGACTGGGCCACGGCCCCAACCGCGACCGACAGGCTGACGATGGCGGCCATGCAGACGGTTCGCGTTGGCAATGCTGTTCCCTCAACGACCATGGAGCGTGTTACCGGAGCGCCTTGGGGCGGCGGAGCACCTCGGACATGATAACGGCATCGCGAAGCGAGCGACCGGCGAAAGGCGACGTCGCGAGCGGCTGTACGGCAGGAGCGGGGTCTTCCACGTCGTCTGAACGCGTCGCCGGCGGGTCGGCCCTGCCCTGATCCCGGTCAGCCGTGTTGGGCAGGCGCGCGACTTCGGGCTCCCACTCCGCGATGGCCGGCGCGAACTCCTCGTCGCCTTCCTCATCCGCGAAGAGATCGGGGACGCCTTCGCCCGCCGTCTCGCTCGCCGCCTGCTGACGGCTCCGCTTGACCAGCCGTTGTACGACCCACACCCCAAGGGCGCCAAACACGAACAGAAACTCGAGTGCGGAATCCACGGCAGTGCCTCACGAAACCTCAACGGACGACGAAGCTCACAGTCACCGCGCCCACCATCACGTTTCCGGCGAGATCGCGCACGCTCCGAATGCTCAATGTGTATGCGCCCGGGTCGAGCGGCTCGTCCGGCTCGAATGCGGCCGTCCGCGTCGGCGCGTCGTACGCGACGGAGCCCGCCACGCCGATGAGGGATATGCCATCGGCGGCCGAGCCCGAGTCCACGTCCTCGTCAAACACGACCGTCAGCCGGACATCCGGCCCCGCCTCATCGCCGGCCATTGGCGAAGTGGCCAATACGGATGGCGGGGTCACGTCCCCGAGATCAACTCCGTCGGAGTCTCCGTCACACCCCACATGGAGAACCGATATCAGCGCCGCCAACGCAACGCCCGGCGCCGCGCGCGCCCAACGTCTAACCGGAGAACCGGCCATAG
>NYZG01000171.1 GCA_002687025.1 Candidatus Poribacteria bacterium | reverse complement strand
CCCGCCAGGCGGTCAAGCATCTGCTTCGTTGCGCGTCCGACGGCGAGACGCTAACAATACCCGTGCGGGCCAGCATGTCACCACGTTCAGATCTTCCCCAATCGGAGCTACGTCCATGATCTTCATACCCCCGGCCGGTGGTGGCGGAGGCGAGGGTGGGCCGCCGCGGCCCGTGATGGTGGCCCTGGTTGGGCTCGGGGCCCTGGCCCTCGCGGGTGTCGTCGCGTACCGCTTCGCAGGAGGCGACCTGGATCTGGACGCGCTGACGCTTGGCGGCAGGATACCGATCGTGGGGGCACTCACCGTGGTCCTGGGAGGCGTCGCTGCCATTGTCGCGCTCCGCAAGCCGGACACGCGGAGCGCCCAGCCACGCGTCACCGACCGCCTAGCCGCCATCGAGAAGCAGCTCGAGGACATGCAGCGGCAGATGGAAACGCGCCTGACCGACGTCTCGCGCAAGGTCGAGGAATCCACCCGCGCCGCGCTTGCCGCGCGCGATCGACGCGACGGCTAGGCGACACGCGCCTAGGCCAAAGCGCCCCTCCGGCTGCGCCGTCTCGAAGTTGCACGACGCCTGCAGACGACGTCGCTATATGCGACGGCGGCGCCCGCTCGCCCCGCAGCGCCAGGACGGACCTGAAGCCGGCTCAGTGACTACATCGGCCCTGCTATGCCGACACGCCAGACCGCTGTGGCACGCGGTGTGCATAGGGTCTCGCAGACACGACACACGCACATTCGCGACGCACGGGAGAGTAACGCATGGCGTGGCACGCCGACACGCTCGCGGGCGTACTGCGCGCGCTGATAGCCGCCGCCCTGATCGCCCCTGCGATGGCCTACGGCGCCGACTGGCGCGCACGCCTGGAGATCGCTGGCGTCGTCGATGGAGAGCCACACAGGACAACGCCCGTGACGATCGGTATGGCCGCGGGTGCGACCGGCTCTTTCGACCGCGGGATCGACCTGTTGGCGCCTCCGTCTCCTCCCGGCTGGCGGTACGCGGAAGCCTACAGCCACCGACCGGACGCCTCGGCGTTCTACCGGCGACTCAACAGCGACATCCGCGCGATTTCATCACCCGACGGCGCGGCTGCGCGGTGGGAGATCGTCATCGCCAATCCGACGGACGCGCAGTGGACGATGTCGTGGGACGCTCCCACCATTCCAGACGAGTGGCGGCACGTGTGCGTGGACGGCGGGCCGCCGAACGGCGTGGTGGACATGCGGTCGCAGGCGACGGTTACAATCCCGCCGTCGGGCTCCTACGTCTTTGCGGTGACGGTGAGCCGCGATCCCCTCCCGGAGCAGGCTGAACGGGCGCCCGATGATGGGCCAGAAGCCGTCCTCGCGGCTCTCGCGGACCCAGGGGCCGCCGAAGACACGGTAGAACCGGACACAGAGCGCGTCCCTGTCCACGGACTGGCTGACGCGGCCAACACCGCTCCTGCGGACGAGCCGGAGCGCGTCGCCGCGACAGGTATGGCCGCGACAGATGCCGCGGCGGCCGCCGCCGACGTGATCCTCCCGGATAAGGCGCCCGCCGATGGTCCGGCGCCGCCCACCGACGCCGTCACCCCGCCGGTCCAGGCCGTCGTTCAACCGGCGCCCGAGGACGTGAACGGCGATGGCGCTGTCGACGTTGAGGACCTGGTGCACGTGGCTCGGCTCATCGGCGCCCCCGTGGAAGCGGCCGAGGCCGCGGATGTCGATGGCGACAACTCGGTGACAATCCGCGACCTGCTGCACGTCGCGACCGCCATGCGAGGGATTGGCGCGGCGCCGTCGCGGCACGCGTTCGCGGTCGACGCCGCGCGGTTGGTGGCCGGCGATATCTCCGCGGAGGAGTTCGTCGCAGGCATCGGGATGGAGACAGGGGACGTGGGGACGCATCTGCTGCCGAACTACCCGAACCCGTGCAACCCCGAGACCTGGATTCCCTTCGACATCGAGGAAGCCGGCGTCGTCACGCTCCCCGTCTACGACACGCGAGGCTCCGCAATACGGCGACTCGACATGGGGTACCTCGACCGGGGCGGATACAGGACTCCGGGACGCGCGGCCCACTGGGACGGGCGCACGGAGTCGGGGGAGCCCGCTGGGAGCGGGACATATATCGTCGCGCTGAACGCGGGTGGCGAGACGCGCCGCCGCCGCTTCATGCTGGTGAAGTAGGCCGCCTGCCCGTCCACGCCGACGGCGTGGACGGGCGATGGGGGAGTGGGATGGATCCTGAGATTGGGTCGCGCATACGCGAGTTGTGCGACCAGAACACGGTGACGCGCCGTCGCGCCGTGGCCTCGCTACGTCACTTCGGCTCCACTGCCCGACGCGCCGTGTCCGCGCTTATCGACGCGATGCGTGACGAGGACGAGCAGGTGCGTATCGGCGCCGCCGTCGCGCTGGTCTCGATCGACGAGGGTGTCGCGCAGATCGCCATGCCGCGGCTGATGGAAGGCAGCGGCAGTCGCGATGCCGGCCTGCGCACGGCTGCCAAGGCCGCGCTCAGACGGCTCCGCGCATAGGAACAGCGGCATCTCACGGCTCCGCGCCGGCCCGAGCCGCTCTGGCCCACACCCCAAATGCAGCGCGATGATCTCCGCCGCCCCGGGCGTCGCGCATGGTGCATCTCGCACGGTACACGCGCCACATCCTGACTGGTCGGACATTCAGGAACGTGCACGAAAACGGCCGACGCATAAGCGCCGGCCTAGGGTGTGTTGTGCGAACAGGTTGGCGGCGTTCGAGCGCCGCCCGGGCCGTCGCGAGGCGTCCGCCGGGTCTAGCCGACGGCGCTCCGCGACCGATCTTGAATGTGTGCGCGCGAGCGTCGGTGTCCCGGCCCGGCAGTAACACCGGCGCCGCGAGGACTACGGCAGAGCCGACGACACCTTCGCCGGGGCCCCGTGACCGATGGCCGCGACGATATCCGCCACCTCGACCGATCCCTCCGCGCGGGCCGAAACCCTGAAGGCGCCCGCGCCTCCCCGGTGCTGACCCACCCACATGTCCGTCCCGACGATGAACGCGCCGGGGCCGACACGCGTCGAGGCAGGACTGCCGGAGTTGAGACCGCGCTGCTCCTCCGGGATGTCCAACTCGAACTCGTAGGACAGAACCACGCGGCCGATCTCCTGCCCGTCGGACGTGAACACGAACGAGTCATTCGGGCCCTTCGAGACGGTCGTGTTCTGGCCGGCGTCCGTTGGGGATGTCGCCTTCACGCGCACGCGGAACTCGTACTCCCCTGCGGGAAGCTCGCCTTGCCACTCGCCCGTCTTCTCCGGCGTGGTCGTCAGGTATTGGACGATGTCCTCGCCAAGAGCGGCCATGCTGAGCTCGGCAGGCGCGGCGTCAGACGGCCCCGCCTGACGGACGAGCCGCGTGAAATACAGCGCGCCGGCTGCGAGCAGCAGTATCAGGCCGGCCGAAGCATACGCGAAGAACTTCATCGCACCACCTCCGATACGCAAACCGCACCGCTATGTTTCTCTTTGAGGAGTATAGAGCTTCGGATAGTGCAAGTCAAGGGTGGCTATTACTAAAACCGGGAGTTGGACGGCTTCCGGCGATCCATAGGGCGACGCGGTTGGGCTCCGCGCTGTGCGATAGCCCTGCGAGCCCCGCCGGGGCACCTGTTCGGGGCGCCATACGGCCATCGACCTGGCGTAATCGCGGCCAGATACCGTCCACCCGCTGCGAGGCCTCGTGGACCTGTGCTGCGCGCTATGCCGGCAGATCCGCCAGCGTCGCGAGCGCGCGTTGCTCGACGATGATGCCCTCCGAGAGTCGCGCAGCGGCGTTGGTTGCCATCCACGCCAGCGCAATCTCCCCATCGGTCTCCGTCTGCTCGGTGTAGTGGTCGAGGTATGCCTGACCGAATCTCGCCGCGGCGTGCAGCACGGCGTTCCGCCGCGGCGTGTCTGTCTGGTGGTGGTGCGCGTGTCGGATAAGGATCAGCGACCGCGCGACGTCCGCCAATGGGTGGCCGTGCGTCGCGTCCATCCAGTCGATTACAACGGGCCCCTCGCTCGTCAGGATGACGTTGTCGACGTGGAAGTCCCCGTGACACAGCGCGTCGCCGCGCGGCATCTCGTCGAGTCGCGCTAGCGCCACGGCTTTCTGCGCTTCGGACAGGCCGTGCGCTCGCCGGATGCGCCGCGCCAGTTCCTCGTGCTGTGGACGAAGCAGCGGCACTCGGCGAGTGTGTAGAAGCGCGTGCAGTTCGGCCAACGCCCGGCCGGCGGGCTCCGGGCGCGCGAGGTCGATGGCAGCGGACATCGGGTGGCCGTCGATGCGGTCCATGAGTATGCCCGGCCGGCCGCGGTCCTCGAGCACGCCGTGGACGTTCGGCGCCGGGGCTCCCGAGTCGTGCGCGATCTTCGTCCGACGCGCTTCGCGTTCGGCGACCTCGTACGTCCACCCGGTGCGGTACAGCTTGAGGACCCTATCCGCGCCCCAGGCGTACACCTCCGCGGTCCGCCCTTCTGCGAGTAGTTCGCCTTTTCGCGTCTTCTCGCCTCCTACGTCCGGCCCTGGTCGGCCCATGCGGAGCTCAGGTCGAGCTCAGGTGAAGCCCATGTGCAGAATGTGCTCGGACATGTCTACGACCGCCGGGTCGTCCGACGCGGCCATGAGCGTGTCCATCCAGGCGTCCCACTTGTGGGGGTTCTCCGCGAGGCGGTTCGTGGCATCGGGCAGCCCGGAGGACAGGCTTTCGCAACCGACCATCGCCACCGTTTCAATGCCATGCGCTTCCGCGAGCCGGCGCAGCTCATCGGCTGTGAAGAAGTGCCACGGCACGTCGCGAGGGCCGAGGCCGTCGCCCGTGCGCAGCAGCGCTCGGCCGTACGGCGTTGTCATCTCGTCGCTGAACCGGGTCATGATGGTTCGCAGGACGGCGAGCCGCCCGACCACCGAGGTCGCCACGAGTCCCCCAGGCCGTGTCACACGGGCGAGCTCTCCGACGGCGCGGTCGCGGTCGTCGGCTGCCGGGAGATGCGTCAGCGGCCCTCCCAGGCATAGCGTCGCGTCGAAAGACCCCGCATCGAAGCGCGACAGGTCGCGGATGTCCCCGACCTCGGCTGCCGCGAGGTTGTGGCGGATGTCGGGGGGTTCCTCGGCGATGCGCCGGCGCGCCATCTCAACGCAGCCCGAGGCGAGATCGACCAGCGTCACGCGGTACCCGGCGCGGCAGAGCGCGATCGTGTATCGGCCCGGCCCTCCGCCCGCGTCCAGAATTGCCCCGGATGGCGGAAGATGCTTCCGCAGGTGATGCATGGTGATGTCGAACTCGATGCGGTGGTACGCGTCGCGATCGAGACGGTCCCATTCGTAGGTCGGGTCTTCGTTGTAGAGCTGCGTCGCTGTCGGCATGTCTCGCGCCTCGCGCAGGCCGGTGAAGCGTCAGATGATCTCCAGGTAGTCGCGATCCGGCAGTGTCGGGAACGTCGGCGTGGGCAGCGTCTGGTACCAGAACGCGACGGACGCGATGTCGTCCTGCATGGGGAGGTAGCGCCCCTCGCTTCGCCATCCCAATGCCTGGATGGTCACGCGCAGGTCCTCCTTGAAGCGGATGGGGTCCATGACGTGCCAGCGGTACATCGCGTGGCGATGCTGAGCCTTGTACGTCCCGTCGGGGCGAATGACCTGGTGCATGCCCATGTAGGGCGTCGAGTATGTGGCGTACTGGCCGTCCACGTCCCAGTTGTACGACCCGCCGAAGTAGTCCTCGGTGCCGGTGCCGCAGATGGTCGGGAATTCGTCGTCGCCGTCCAGAAAGAACTTGATCTCGCCCTCGCCCCACCAGCCGTCGTTGTTCACGCCCCATGCCATCGCCGTTCCGACGTACTGCCCACGACCCGTGACGCCGTCGAGGAGCGTGTGAACGTCCTTGTACGGCAGCGGATTCACGCGGCGGAACTGCGCGTGGAAGTACGCGAGATCGTCCGGCACGTCTGCGAGCGAGTAGTTGACCTGGTAGTAACACGGGACGGCCTTGACGTCGCGATTCTCCAGGGTAATGCGGCAGCGCTTGCGGAACGGCATCGGCCAGAAACAGTTGAGCCCGCGATTCGGGCACACGTTGACCGCGAGGGAGTTGATGTCGGCGTGGCCCTGCTTTCGTCCGCCTCTGTCGTGCGCCCATCCGATGCCGAACAGGTCGCTGTTGGGGCTCTCGACGGACGGCTGCTCCTGGTCGTCCCAGTAGAAGCGGAGGATGGAGTCGCGCCCTACGGCTCCCCCGAGCCAGATGCTCTGTATCTGCCCGGGGCCCTCGATGTCGGCGAGCGTGGCGACTTCGCCGGGCTCCACGTCGATGCTGGGAGCGACCTTCCAGCCGAGACCGAGGTCGCGCGCGGGACGAGCGCCCGTGCCCTCCGTAGCCATGGCGCCACGGCCCTTCTCGCCGGTGGGGTTCTCCGCGCTGATCGATCTCGACTCGGCGTCGGACATGCGGGCCAGGTCGCCCATCCCCATCGCGAGGCCGCCAAATCCGTTCATCTGCCGCGTCTCCAGAGTAGGTGTGCCGCATACGGTAGCGGAGGCGGCGGCCCGAGGACAACGACTCCACGCCGGAAGCCTCCATGCGCCGCACGAAAACGCCGGCCGCAACTTGCGCCTTCGGGGCGGCCTGGGCCGTGCGTTACGGACCTGCACAGGCGGATATGTCCGGCGACAGCCACTACTGCAGTAGCTTTCGCGGGGCCGGGCGTAAGCCGCCGTGTGCAGGTTTGGCGGCGGGCGTACATGCCGAGGGCCTCGCGGCTCGGATGACCGCGAGGCCCTCGCATCTGGTGATCGTAGCGCCCTTCGCGCGCTGTTCACCGTGTCGACACGTGGCCGACTAGCGGTGGCGAACGGCTCTCCCGAATCGGCGCAGGCCTTCGCGGAGCTGAGCGCCCACGCGTGGCTGCGTCGCGCTACGCACAGCGATGTCGCGTAGCGGCGCGTCGTCGTCTTCGTCGGTGATCGCCGCGCCCTCGCGGAGCGTGTGCGCCGCCTCCACGACGTACTCGGCTGACCGGACAGAAATGCCCAGTTGTGAGCTGAGCCCACTGGGCGACATGGTCACGATCTGGTCATAGGATGTGTATCCTGCGGAACGGAGTTTCTGCCCCGTCGTGGGGCCGACACCCTCCATGCGATGTAGTCTTTCCATTGTCCTCTCGTTCTCCCTGATGCGTGTGTGTCCGAGCCTTACGACGCCGGCCCGGGATGATTCCATGTGCGAGAAGACCGCATGATGACGACACAGATGCGCTCGTGCGTCCGAGCGCCGGTACGTTCGCCTAGCATGGGTGGTGGAGAGGGAACAATCACCGCAGCCGCGGGCAAGGCAGCTACGTCGGAGTGGATGAACGACGCATATCACGCCGTGGCCACAGACCCACTTGAACGTGGGCGCCACCGCGATGGCGCCCCCGCAGTATGGCACTGTGTCCGTAGTGTAGCCATGCGGCCCGCCTCGCGCCAGGCCCAACGCTGGGATTCTCACGTAACTGAGCCGAATTCCACTCGCCCATAGGTCGGGGCGGCGCCGTGCCCCTTCCGCGCGCGCTACCGGCCGGCTCGCCGCGTACGGCTATCTCTTAGCTGTAGGCGGCCGCCTGAGCGGGCCCGCGCGGGCGGTCGAGGCGCCGCGAGCCGGAATCCCAACGAGGGGAAGGCCATGTTGGAGGTAACACGTGGAGAGCCCGACGCTGGCCGGGCGCGCCGATCCCTGACGGCGTTGGTAGGCCTTGCTGTCGTCGTGCTCGGCGCCGGCGTGATGCTGGTGTTCCGCAATTGGTGGGCCGCGGCGGCCGTCGTGCTCGCTGGCGGGGCGGCGTTCGCGGCTCCTGGAATCGTGCTGCGATGGAACTGGAATCGGCCACGACGGTGTCCGCACTGCGGCGACCACTCGGCGACGCGCGAGCGTGAGGCAGCCGATGTCGAGCGGCGTCGCCACTACATCCCCGCGTACGTGCGGCAATCGGCGCTGCTGACGTGTGGAGGGTGCGGCCACCGGTTCTCGGTCCGCCTGGCACGGCCGTATTGGGGCGCCTAACGCTGGCGTGTCAGGGCGCGACCTCGGCTAGCAGTTGCGCCCAGCTCTCCCGCTCGCGAGCCGGCGCAACGATGCCGCGTCGACGCGCGCACTGCTCGCGGAGCCCAGCGACGAACGCCTCGTCCGTCTCGACGCGCCGGAGCATGTCTGCGAGCGCTTCGGTGTCGCCGACGGGGAAGTACCCGGCGTAGTCGTCTCCCAGCAGGCCGGTGCTACCGGAGATGCGCGACGACACGACCGGCGTGCCGCACGCCAGCGCCTCTGAGACTACGTTCGCCCCGCCTTCGCTCACGGACGTCAGAGACAGGCATCGGCTGCGCGCAAGAACACGCATCGCGCGCCAGCGTGGAAGCTCACCCAGCCATCGGTACCGGCGGTTCGACGCCGTCTCGGCCAGCGCCCGCTCCTCCATGTCAGGTGAGAGGCCGCCACCGACGTGCGTGATGGCTATCCGCGACTCGGGCGGCAGCTTCCGCGAGGCGTCTGCCGTCCGAAACGGATCCTTCACCGGCCGCATGTGCCCGATGACGGCTATCTCGAACGCGTTCCGCAGCGGCGTCACGGCGCCACGCGGCGGCGTCACGGACTGGTAGATGACGCGCGCCTTCCCGCGCAGCCGCTCGGGCAACTCGTCGATACCCGCTGGCTGCAGAACGACGTACAGGTGCGCGAGTTCGAGCGACTCCCGCGCCTCCGCGTCGGTGTGGATGTCGCCGTAGAGATCGGTTCCGGTGAGCGCCAGGATAAGCGGGCGAGACGGGTAGCGGTCGCGGAAGCGCCGCATCGACGCGTGGCTGCGCCGTGCGTGCAACGCGACCATGACGTCTGGACGCGAGCGGCCATATACCTGCTCGACGACAACGCGATGGCCGAGCTCGCGCAGAAGACGCGACCAACGCAACGCCGTCACGCGGTTGCCCTTGCGCGAATGCGACGGCGCCGGCGTTATCAGCCGGATGTTCACGAATCGAGCGCGCAGGTGCGGAACCCGCCGAATACATCGCGTCGATCAGGGGTGAAGTAGTTGCGCCACGTGTTGCGGAGCATCCGCGACTGCGACGCCCACGTCCCCCCGCGCAGCACCTTGCGGGTGTGCCACCACGGAATCGAGTAGTCCCTGTACATGTCGGGGACGAACCCCGGGAACGGCGCGAACACGGAGCTCGTCCACTCCCAGACGTTCCCGAGCATCTGCCGACATCCGGCCGCCGAGTCGCCGTCCGCGTACGCGCCGACATCGACGCAGCCCATCGTGTTCCAGTCCATGTTGGCGGGCATGCCACCCTCGGGGACGTCGTCGCCCCACGGGTAGCGACGCTTCGTTCCGCCTGCGCCCGCCGCGGCCATCTCCCACTCCGCCTCGTTCGGGAGGCGTCGGCCCGCCCAACGGCAGTACGCCTGCGCCTCGTACCAGTTCACGTGGATCACGGGCAGATGCGGCTCCAGCGGACACACGTCGGTGAAGTGCCGTCGCAACCACGAGCCGTCGGTGTCCTTGTGCCAATACACGGGATGCCCGGCGGATGTCTCCTGGCGCCACTTCCAACCGTCCGCGTCCCACAGTTCGCGGCGTGTGTATCCGCCGTCGTCGACGAATCCCGCGTACTCCGCTTGCGTGACGGCCGCACGCGCGATCGCGAACGGCTCGACCGTCACCGGATGAGCCCATTTCTCGTTGTCGAAGACGAACGGCTCGTCGGCCGTCGCGCCGAGGGCGAACTCGCCGCCGGGGAGCTCGACATCGCCCGGCAGAGGGCCACCGCCAATTGTGTCCGACGCCAGCGTGGCGCCGATATCGCACACGTCATACTCCAGCGTCTGGCGCGTGTACGTGAACGCCTCGGTGTGCATGTCCTCGTGATGGACGCTGTATCGCACGAGGTACGCCAGCTCCTCGCCCCATGCCGTGTCCATGCGGTCGAGCACGAGGTCGTAGACGCCACGCATGTAGTCCAACGTCCGCCGCCGGTCGGGCAACGGAAGCGTTGTCCGCGTGGGGTGATGGACCGCCATCGAGTCCCACAGCGCGTCGGCGGAATCGTGGATCGAATCACGCCCCGCATGGAGGCGCAGAATCCACTTCTCATAAAACCACGCGACGTGGCCTACCTCCCACAACGGCGGGTTGACGATCGTCCAGCCCGGGCCAATGAGTTGGTCGCCTTCGAGGTCCTCGAAGAGCAACAGACATGCGCGTCGCGCGTCCTCGATCCAGTCGACCAGCGTCTCCGGCTCGCACACGTACGTCCCGCTCATGGGTTCTCCTTCGCGCCGCGGCAGCGTTTCAGGCAGGCGCGCCTATGCGCGCACCTCAATACGCCCGGACTCCCCGTCGACTACGCGGCCGACTACCGCCGCTTGCGAACATCCCTGCGTCTTCAACGCCTCGACGACATCGCGCGCTCGGCCCGGATCGACGGCCAGCAGAAGCCCGCCGGAGGTCTCGGCCTCCATGAGCAGTTGGCGCCACTCCGAGGCCACGCCGTCGTCGAAGGCAACCGTGTCGCCGAGGTATTCCTTGTTGGTCCCGGAAGCCTGCGTGTATATCCCCTCGCCGATCTGCTCGATCACCAG
Source organism: Candidatus Poribacteria bacterium (assembly GCA_002687025.1). Lineage (GTDB taxonomy): Bacteria > Poribacteria > WGA-4E. The sequence continues at coordinate 1,739 of NYZG01000171.1, read as the reverse complement.
GTCGAGGGCCGGCACGGAGTCGGCGTGTATCTCGATGGCGAGGCCGCTGCCCGCTGCCATCTCGTGCGCGTGACCCAGCAGCCCGAAGCCCGTGACGTCCGTGGCGGCATGGGCGCCGAATTCGCGAAGCACCGCGCCCGCGCCTGCGTTGAGCATCGTCATGGAGTCGATGGCAGGTTGTAGCTGGTCGAGGGTTATCTTGTCGAACTTCGCCGACGTGGTGAGGATGCCGACCCCAAGCGGCTTGCTTAGCACTAGCGTGTCGCCGACTTGCGCGTCGCAATTGCGCACGAACTCGTCAGGATGCACCACGCCGGTGATCGCCGTGCCGTACATGAGCTCCGGCGCCTCGACCGAGTGGCCACCCACGAGCGCGCATCCAGCCTTGTGCAGCGTGTCGGCCCCGCCTCGGAGGATGTCTCCAAGGGCGCTCGTCGGGAGCGTCTTGTCCCACAGCACGATGTTCAGGGCCGTGCGCGGCACGCCGCCCATCGAGTAGACGTCGCTGAGGGAATTCGTGACGGCGATGACGCCGAAGGTGTACGGGTCGTCCACGATGGGCGTGAAGTAGTCGACGGTGTTGATGATTGCCAGGTCGTCACTGAGCCTGTAGACGCCGGCATCGTCGGCCGTTTCCGTGCCGACGAGCATGTTCGGGTCGGCGAACTTCGGTATCGCGCTAACTATCTCGTCCAGCACCGCTGGAGCCAGTTTAGATGCTCAGCCGGCGCAGGCGACGTTTTCGGTCAGTCTGATCTTCTTGGCGGTCACCGGCGTATTCCCCCTGGATTCGGTGATGCACTGGTATGGGCGTGGTCGAGCAACCCAATCATACGGCGCGCGGCGCGCGACGGGCAACGCCACCACACCGGCGCGGCCGTACAGGCCGCTTAGGTCGAGTCGTCGTCGCGCGAGGCCTCCAGGGCGCGCCATTCGTGCTCCAGAATGCTCATCTGGACGGCGCTCCAGTAAGCGTCGCCCATACGCATGGCGTCGCGCTCAAGGCCCTCCCGGACGAACCCGCACGCCTCGTAGCAGCGGATGGCGGCGGCGTTGAAGTCGAACACGCCGAGGTCGATCCGGTGCAGGCCCAACGCCTCGAAGCCGTGGCGAAGCACGAGACGCGTCATCCGGCCAGCGATGCCCTTGCGGCGGCGATCGGGAGCTACGATCACGCGGGACAGACGTGCGCGGCGCGCGCCTGCGTGGATTCGGTCGAGCTCGATATGTCCGACGATGTCGCCGGCATCCGCCTCGACGGCCTTCCATATCACGCGGCTGTCCGGGTTGTCCTCGGCGTATCGGACGTAAGTTTCGAGCTGCGCGTGATCGAGCGGGTACGTGAAGCCGAGGCCCGCCCACTGCACGACGAGCTCTGGCGACACCGCCCACCCGATGAGTCTGTCGAAGTCGTCCCGCGTGAACGGCCGCAGCTGGATCATCGCGCGCGTCCTCTCGCTCACATCCGTTTGGGTGGATAGTGTGCCCCGTCGGCGTGTCGCCCGAAGCGTGGCCGTCGAGATCGCGGGACCGGAAGCGTGCTTGCGGCCCGCGAACGCGGCCGCGATACTCCCGCCATTCCGCAGCAATGGGAGGGCGCAGGGATGCTTGGGGCAATCGCGGGCGACGTCATCGGGTCGGTCTATGAGCACAGGCCGACGAAGCGCCTGGACTTCGAGCTGTTCCCGCCGGGAGCCGGGTTCACCGACGACACCGTGCTCACCGTCGCCGTTGCCGAT
>NYZG01000170.1 GCA_002687025.1 Candidatus Poribacteria bacterium | reverse complement strand
TTCGTCCGCGAGTTGATTGCATCCCCGCACGTCGAGCGCCTGAACATCGGGCCGATCCCCACCAACCGCATCTCGTGGGATCAGCCGCACGAGGGCAACCTGTTCGAGCATCTGTACCGCCAGCGAGCCCTACAGGCCACCGCATGAGCCGGCGTTGCGCCATCGAGGCGTTCGATCACATACCCGGCCCCCGCGTGGTCTGCGGCGTCGGCAGCCTCGCGCGGCTGGGCGCTCTGGCGCAGGGCTTGGGAGCGACGCGCGCCCTGGTGGTGACAGATGCAGGGATCGCCTCGGCCGGGATTCTCGAACGTGCGCTCCACTCGCTGCGAGCGGCCGACATCCCGCCGGTCATCTACGATCGCGTGCGCCCCAACCCCTCCTCAGACGATGTCGCGGCGACGGCCGACCACGCGCGGGAGACCGCCTCCATAGACCTCATCGTCGGTCTCGGCGGCGGCAGCGCCATGGACTGCGCCAAGGCCGCCAACTTCATACTGACGAACGGTGGCGTCATGTCCGACTACTGGGGATACGGCAAGGCGGGCGGGGCCATGCTCCCGTCGATCGGCGTGCCCACGACGGCGGGAACCGGCAGCGAGGCCCAATCCTACGCGCTCATCTCCGACCCCGAGACCCATCGGAAGATGGCTTGCGGCGACCTCAACGCGCGCTTCCGAGCCGTCATCCTCGACGCCTCCCTGACGACCACCATGCCGTTCTCCGTCACCGCGGCGACGGGCATGGATGCCATCGCGCACGCCGTCGAGAGTTACGTGTCCACCAAGGCGAACCCGATGTCGCGACTGTACGCGCGGGAAGCGTTCGCGCTGCTCGACTCCTCCTTCGAACGGGCCCTGACTGCGCCGGACGACATCGATGCGCGCGCAGCGATGCTCTTGGGAGCGCACTACGCCGGCGCGGCCATCGAGAACTCCATGCTGGGGGCGGCGCACGCGTCCGCGAACCCGTTGACCGCCCGTCACGGCGTTCCGCACGGCGCCGCCGTCGGTCTGATGCTGCCCCACGTCGTGGCGTACAATGAAGCGCGCCTGGCAGGGAGGTACGACGGCCTGGCAGCGCCCGGCGGCGCGGCGTTGCGCGCTCGCGTCGAGGCGCTACGCTCGGCCGCAGACATGCCGACGTGCCTGCGCGACCACGGCGTCGCTCTCGACGACCTGGACGAGCTGGCGGAGCTGGCGACCGACGAGTGGACGGGCAAGTACAACCCGCGGCCGCTCACAGGCCGCGATTTCAGGAACCTGTACGAGGCCGCTCTGTGACAGCACACCGGGGAATGCGTCCGGCCCCGACGCGCCGCGAGCCAAGAAGGTCACCGATGACCCGACTCCTCCTGACGGCGTTCATCGGCCTTCTCGGCGCCGTCTGCGCGGGCGCGCAGGACTGGCCCAGTTTTCGAGGCGACGCGGGCCTGACGGGCGTGTCGACATCGACGTTGCCCGCGAATCCCGACCTCGTCTGGTCGTACGCAGCCGGCGGCGCGATCTACGGAGCCGCGGCCATCGCGGACGGCACGGTATTCGTCGGGTCTGTCGACCATGGCCTTCACGCGGTGGACTTCCAGGATGGCCAGTTCCGCTGGCGGTACGACGCTGGCGAGGCCCTCAACGCGTCTCCGACATACGCGGACGGAGCTGTGTACGTGGGCGACGAACTCGGCGTCTTCCACGCCGTGGACGCCGTCACGGGCCAGATGAAGTGGACCTTCACGACCGAAGGTGAGATCGCATCCCCCGCGAACGTCGCGGACGGCCGAGTTGTCTTCGGGTCGTACGATCAGTTCCTGTACTGCCTGGATGCGCGCGACGGATCCGAGATATGGCGGGTCGAGACCGACAACTATGTGCACGCCGGCCCTGCCATCTACGGCGGGGCCGCGTACGTCTCAGGGTGCGACGGCTTCCTTCGAGCCGTCGACCTGGTCGACGGAACCGAGAATCAGGGAATCAACCTGGGGGCCTATTGCATCGCCAGCGCGGCGATACTCGACGGACGCGCGTACGTCGGCACTTACGCGAACCAGGTGCTCGGCATAGACCTCGCGACGGAGGCGACCGTGTGGGGTTACATCCATCCAGTGCGCCAGTTCCCGTTCTACGCGTCTGCCGCCGTGACGTCGGACATCGTGGTCGTCGCCGGGCGCGACAAGATCGTCCACGGGTTGGACCCGGCCACCGGCGACCCTCTGTGGACGCACAGCGCGGGGGCGAAGGTCGACTCATCGCCGGTCATCGTAGGCGGCCGGGCGTTCTTCGGAACGGACGGCGGCGTGGGCCGGGCGGTCGATCTGGCGACCGGAGACCCCACGTGGCAATATGAGACGGGCTCGGCAATGGCTGCCCCGCCCGCGGTCGCCGGTGGTCGCCTGGTGATAGGGTCGGGCTCGGGGACGCTGTACTGCTTCGGGGGAAAGTGACCGTATGCGCCAGGACCTGCCGCGCGTAGCGCCCGAGCCCGCGACGACGCGGCTCGAATCTGCCGAGACGCAGATCGGCTCTGTCTTCGTGTCGAACTACCCGCCCTACTCGTTCTGGTCCGACGACGCCGTGACCGCGGCGCGCGATGTGTTGGATACGCCGTACGACCCAGGCTCGGAGCGCGACCTGGGTCTATACCTGCACATCCCGTTCTGCCGCAAGCGCTGCAAGTTCTGCTACTTCCGCGTCTACACGGACAAGAACGCCGACGACATCGGCACGTACCTGAACTGCCTGGGCCGCGAGGTGGAGCTGTACGCCGAATTGCCGCAGACCGCTGGCCGTCCACTGGATTTCGTCTACTTCGGAGGCGGCACGCCGTCCTACATCGGCACGCGACACCTGCGCGCGCTCGTCGGCCGGGTACAGGCGGCGATGCCATGGACCGGCGCCCGCGAGGTCGCCTTCGAGTGCGAGCCGGGCACCCTCACCGAGGCGAAGGTGCACACGATCCGCGACATCGGCGTCACCCGCCTGAGCCTGGGCGTCGAGAACATGGACGACGGCATTCTCGCCGAGAACGGACGCGCGCACGTGTCGAAGGAGATATACCGCGCCGTCCCGTGGATTCACGCGGCCGGCTTCGCGCAGGTGAACATGGACCTCATCGCGGGCATGGTCGGCGAGACGTGGGACACCTGGCGCGAGACGGTCAGGAAGACGCTGGACCTCGCCCCGGATTCCATCACGGTCTATCAGATGGAGCTGCCGTACAACACGGTCTATTCGCGCGGCCTTCGAGACGGCGAGTCCATGTCCTCGGCCGATTGGCAGACCAAGCGCGACTGGCACGCCTATGCCTTCGAGCAGATCGCTGAGGCGGGCTACCACCAGTCGAGCGCCTACACGATGATCCGCGACGGTAACGAGGCCGGATTCGTCTACCGCGACGCCGTCTGGACGGGTCAGGACATGATCGGCGCGGGCGTTGCCTCGTTCTCGCACGTCGGCGGCATGCATTTCCAGAACGCTCCGCGGTGGGACGACTACCTCGCGCCGCTGCGCGAAGACGCCCTGCCGCTCTTCCGCGCCTTCGCCCCGACCGGCCGCGAGCGTCTCACGCGCGAGCTGATCCTACAGATGAAGACGGGTCATATCGAGCCGAGCCTGTTCTCGGAGAAGTTCGGTGTGGACATTCTCGCCGTGTACCGTGACACGTTCGCGAAGCTCGAAGCCGAGGGCATGCTGACCGCCGCGCCCGATGCCGTTACATTGACGCCGGAGGGCATTCTCCGCGCGGATTCGCTTCTGCCAGAGTTCTACGACGCCAAATACCGAAATGCCCGGTACACGTAGCTGCGGGGCGTCGCCCCACTCCTGCGACCCACGTCACCGTGAGTCACCCCTATGCCGGATGAGCGCCAGCGACGAGTGACAGGCGCATCCGTGTCATGTCGCGTGCGTCTCCCGGTCACGGCTGCCGCGCTCGCCTGCGCATGCGTCGTGGCCGCCGTCGCCGGCGATTGGCCACAGTGGCGCGGGCCGAACCGCGATGGCATCTCAGCCGAGAGCGGCTTGAGCGTGGACTGGGCCGATGACGAGCCGACAGAACTGTGGACGCGCGCCATCGGCGAGGGATTCTCAGGCGTCTCCGTCGTCGGCGATCGCGTATACACAATGGCGGGGCAGGCCGACGATGAAGTCGTGCTGTGCCTCGACGCCCTCGCCGGAGAGGACATCTGGCGCACGCGCATCGACCGCAAGTTCACCGAGGGCCACGGCAACGGCCCGCGTTCTACGCCCACCGTCCACGACGGCGTCGTGTACGTTCTGTCGGCGTGGGGAGCGCTCGCCGCCGTCGACGCGCGCTACGGCGACCCAATCTGGCAGCGCGACCTGCGCAAGGAGTACGGCGGACGATCCGAGGCGAGCGAGCCCTGGCGCGGGTACGCCATGTCGCCGCTTGTGGAGGGCGACCTCCTCGTCGTCGAGGTCGGCGGCACGGACGACAGAACGGTGATGGCGTTCGATCGCGATTCCGGCGAGCCGCGATGGTCGGCGCTGTCCGATCCGCCCGCATACTCCTCCCCCATCGGCATAGCAGTGGACGGAGCGCGGCAGGTGGTAATCCTCAACGGCGCGGCCGCGGTGGGTCTGACGTTGGGTGCCGTGGAAGCGTGGCGCTACCCCTGGCTGACGAGTTACGACCAGAATGTGGCGACCCCCGTTTTCGTCGCGCCGAATCGTGTCTTCATCTCGGAGGGATACGACGGCAAAGGCGCCGCCATGCTGGAGATCGTCGATGGCGGCGTCGGTGAAGTCTGGCGCAGCAAGGCGATGCGCAACGACTTCGCCACGTGCGTGCTCGTCGACGGCTTCCTCTACGGGTTCGACGGCACGTCCCTGAAGTGCATCGACGCCTCGAACGGCACGGAGCGGTGGATCAAGCGCGGCTACGGGCGCGGAACGCTCATCGCCGCCGATGGGAGGCTGATCGTCTTGGGAGAACGGGGGCAGCTCGTCATCGCCCGCGCGCGGCCGGAGGAGTATGTCGAGCAGGCGTTAGTCAAGCAGGTCATCGCGGGCAAGTGCTGGACGGCGCCGTCGCTCAGTGATGGCAAGCTGTACGTGCGCGACGAAAAGACGCTGGTCTCCCTCGACCTTCGATCTGGCCATTGAGCCGCCCAAGTCCCGCCTACGCATCTGACCGCCGATGCCGCCCGTCGACCCCGAGTGTATACTTGTGCGACGCGACCCAACGAGCGGAGGCGGACGGATGCCGACGGACCTACGCGAACACCTGCGGGAGATCATAGATGCGCTCGCGGACGAGGATCTGGCGGAGGCCCGCGACGCGCTTAGCAGACTCGCCGCTGACCGTGGGTCCGGGAGCAGAGACGCCTTCGGCAAGTGGCTCGTCGAGAGCGGACTGATGCGGCGTCAGCCGCACCCGTCGGTGGGAGCGCGGGCCGCGCGCACCGAACGGCTGACGATCCCAGGGGAGCCCGCGTCCAAGACACTCGTGGACGAGCGTCGCTAACTATGCCAGACTACTATGCTGACAGCAGCGTCCTGATGAAGTGCTACGTCGACGAGCCTGGCAGCGAGTTCATGCTCCGCCTGATCGAGAATGACGCGCTTTGGGTATTCTGCTCTGCCGTCGGCGAGGTGGAGCTCGTCGCCGCTCTAACTCGCCGAGGCCACGGCGAGCGTCTCAATCCGCTGCGCGTAGACGCCAAAGTGTCCGAGGCGCGCGCGGATTTCGCGCGCCGCTACCACGTGGTGGAGGTCACGGACGATCTACTGTCGCGCGCGTGTGATGTCGCCCGCGCGCGGGGCCTGAGAGGGTACGACGCAGTCCACCTGGCGACGGCCCTTGCAGTGGTTGAGGGCGCACGCCTGCATAACAGGCCTCGGCTGACCATGCTATCGGCGGACGCTGACCTGAACAGAGCCGCCCGCGCCGAGGGCCTCGACGTCGTCGACCCAACCGTCGAGGCCTGATCGCCCTCCCGCGACATGGCGGGAACCGTACTGCCGGCTGTCCCTAGATGATCTCGCGGCCATTCCGGTCGAGTAGCGTCGGCAACGGCGCGTGCGGCAGCGTCTGGTACCAATACACCACCGACGCGATGTCGTCCTGCAGCGCAAGGTATCGACCCTCGCCGCGCCATCCGAGCGCCTGCATTTGCACTCTCAGGTTCCTCTTGAAGTACACCGGGTCATGCACGTGGAAGCGGTACAGCGTCATGCGCGTGCCGGCATCGCCGGACTTGCCACGCACCTGGAGGAAACCCAGATACGGCGCCGTGAAGTCATCGCCGAAACACCACGCCCCGCCGAAGTAGTCCTCGGTGCCGGTGCCGCAGATGGTGGGGAACTCGCCGTCGTCGTCCACCCACATCTTGATCTCGCCTTCGCCCCACCAGCCGGCGCTGTTCTGCTGCCAGGACATGAACGTCCCGACGTACTGCCCTTGCCCCTCGATGCCGTCCGCCATGAGGTACTCCTCGGCGTAGGGCGTCGGGTTCGTGCGACGCCACTGCGCGTGGAAGTACAGCGCGTCCTCAGGCACGGACTCCAGCGTGTAGTTGATGGTGTAGAAGAACCCGCCGAGGTCCGCGGGTGAGTCGTTCTCGACGGTGATCCGGGCGTGCGTCCTGAAGGGCATTGGGAAGTAAATGTTCATGCCGCCCGACGGGTTCACGTTGATGGGCAGCGCGAGCACGTCCTGTCGGGTGTTCCACGAATTGCACAGCAGATCGCCCAACGGCGACTCCACCGACGGCGTGTCGTCGCCGTCCCAATAGACGCGGACGATGACGTCGCGATAGAACTTCTCGCTAAACGTGAACCACATGTGCCGGATCACGCCTGGACCTTCGTTGTCCATGATCGTCGTCGTCTCGCCCGCCTTGAGCGTCAGGCAGGGACGCACCTTCCACCCGACGCCCAACTCGCGCGCAGCGCCTTCGCCCTTGGGGTCGGCCATCGCGCTCGCCCCGACGGCGCCCGTCGTGTTCTCCGCGCTCAGAGAGCGAGACTCCGCGTCACTCCGCCGGTAGATGTTGGAAAGGTCAGACCACATCGTTTTCGGTTTCCTTCTCGAGTTCGCAAGTGCCCGGGTCTGCGCTGCCGCCTCTGCCCCGGGTAGGGTCTGCCGCGTCGCCGCCGGGAGGCGAGGACGGCGCACCGTGTACGCCCTCCCGCGTAGCCTGTACTCCCGGCCGGCTGTGGCCGCCTTGTGCGCAAAGGCGTGGCGTCGCG
>NYZG01000169.1 GCA_002687025.1 Candidatus Poribacteria bacterium | reverse complement strand
TAGAGGGGCCATGGCGAGACCCTAACCCAGACACACACCTCCCGGCCAGGGGGCGTCCCAGATCAGGCTGAGTAGTCACGATAAATGTGACCTACGACGACCATCCGATCGACGCCGCCCAACCGATGACCGACGAGCAGAAGTTCCTCTTCGACCTGAAAGGCTGGCTGCTGCTCCCCGGCGTTCTCGCGGAGGACGATGTGACCGCCATTCGCGAGCATGTCTACGCCCTACGGGACGACCGCGACAGCCTCGACCCCAACGACCGTTACTCGCTCAGCGGCCCCGCGCAGGTGTTGGTGGACCATCCCGCGATAGTCACCGTGCTCCGGGGCGTTCTGGGCGGCGACCGGCACGACGGATGCTACGGCTTCCGCTGTGAGAACAGCTTCCCCATGGTCCGCAGCGAGGGACAGGTGGGCCTCGAACCGCACGGAGGGGGATTGGGTGTCGGCGTCCACAAGTACTCGTGCCAGAACGGCAGCATATACAGCGGTCTGACGCGCGTGGCGTGGGAACTGAACCCGGTGCGCCATGGGGAGGGTGGCACGCTCGTCATGTCCGGCAGCCACAAGATGAATTTCCCAATACCCGACTCTCACCTGGGGTTCGACTCTCCCCTGTTCGAGACGTACGAGTGCCCGCCCGGCTCCGCGATCCTCTTCTCCGAGAGCGTGAACCACGCCGGCCCCATCTGGAAGACGAAGGATCATCCGCGCGTCGCCGTATTCAACTGCTACAGCAACGCGGACGCGCAGTACCACAAGTTGTGCCTGCCGCGTGAGGTCATCGAGGCGATGCCGCCGAAGCGGCGCACGCTGTTCCGTGGCGTGTGGCATCACGACTTCTACCGTGGGGCGCCGAACGACTACTTCAGCGAGGAGAACGTCGCGCTGTAGAGCCGGAGCTCGCGGCTAGTCGGGCGGGTCGGCGGCATCGCTGAACCCGAGGCGATCCTCGCCGCTCACCACGACGACCTTGTGTCCGGGGAACAGGCGGCGATGATCCACGCAGACGACGGGCGTCGTCACTCGGACGGCGAGACCCAGGCGTCGCCGGTCGGAGTTGTTCGGGGCGGATTGGTGCACGGTGCGCTCGTTGAACAGGAAGAACTCGCCGGCGCGCAGCTCCATCGCCACGGCCGTCGTCGTGTCGACGTACTCCATGTCCGCCATCTCGGCGAACAGCATGCCCTCCGGCGATCGAACGTGGGGGACGACCGTCTGGTGCGATCCGGGTATCACGTGGACACAGGCGTTCTCGACCGTCGCGTCGTCGATCGCGACCCACGCCGAGATGTTCAGCGGCGGCTCCAGGGGCCAGTAGTTCGTGTCCTGATGCCACGGGACCTCGGCCGCTCCCTGCTCCTTGAGGAAGAAATGCGAACGCCATAGCAGCAGATCAGGACCGTAGATGCTCGCCATGCGAGAGATGATGGCCGGGTGAGCGCACAGGTCGTAAACCTGCCTATTGTCGAGGTGACGCGACTGGTACAGGCCCTGCTGGGGCGGCTCCGACGCGAACAGGTCGGCGTCCAACCGCGCGGCTATCCGCGCCATCTCGTCCGGCGAACACAGAGCGAACGGCCCGAGATAGCCGTCCTGTCTGAATTGCTCTATCTGGTCGCGTGTGAGGGCGTCTGCCACGCGCTTCTCCTTGCCCTGGCTTCCGGCGGCCGCACGGCGCGGCGGCCGGATCATAGCAGATCGAGAATGGCATCACACGGCGCGAGGACATGCGACGGGCGCCGTCGACACCGGTTACGGCGTCACACGAATGGCAGCGCCAAGGGCGCGCTGCTCGCCGCGTCGATCGCGATGACCCGCGTCCGAAGCGGTTCGCGGCCATCCCGTACCGAGGAGGATACCCGCGCGGCAATTCCTTTGACCGACCGGGCGCGGGGGCGATACACTTGCTAACTGCACGGTACCGGGCCGCCGAGCGCCCGAACGCGCCATCCCGAACACGTCGCGACGTGCGCCACAGGTGACCCTGAGCTGAGAGAGACCACGAATGCCGAATCTTCCGTCCGCTAAGAAGCACATCCGCGCAGATGCGCGCAAGGCCGAGCGGAACCGATACACGCGATCGACGATGCGCACGGCCATCAGGGCCGCGCGCGCGGGCATCGCGGCGAAGGACGACGACGCGCAGGACCGCCTGCGGATGGCCATGAGCAAGCTGGACAAGGCGGCCAAGAAGGGCGTCATCAAGAAGCAGACGGCGTCCCGTCGCAAGTCACGTCTGATGCGCCTGTACAACCGCGAGGTCGTCGCGGGCTAGATATTACGCGATCTGTAGCGAGCAGCGCCGGGCGGACGCACGGAGGCCGACGGCGCTGTTGTCGTGCCCGGGAGCGGCGTGCATGTCGGTCGTCTAGAGTCCGCCGTCGGCGAGTTCGTCGGACGGAGCGCCCTCAGGCACGGGGAGATCGCCTCGCGACAGCCCGCGCAACGCGCGCAACGCCTCCGCCTCGATTTGGCGAATGCGCTCGCGTGTGACATCGAATCGCGCGCCGATCTCTCGGAGCGTCCGCTCCTGCCCGTCGTCGAGTCCGTACCGCATTCGGAGTATCTCGTGCTCACGCGGTGTGAGTTGGTCGAGCATCCCCTCGATCTCCTGCTCGAGGATGATGTTCGAGAGGATCTCCTGCTGTGACTCGCCTTCGGGGTCTTCGATGAAGTCGCGAAGCTGTGAGGACTCGCGCTCCTCGCTGACGGGCATCTCGAGCGAGAGAGGGTCAGAGGACACCGCGAGGATGTCCCGCACGCGCTCGGGCGAGAGCTCCAGGGCCTCGGCCAGTTCCTCGACGGTGGGATCGCGCTCCAGCTCCTGGCGGAGTCGTCCCGCGGTGTCGTCGAACTTCGAGATTTTCGCGACGACGTAGCTTGGGAGCCGTATGACGCGCGCGTAGTTGTCCAGGGCGCGCATCACCGCCTGACGAATCCACCAGATCGCATACGTGCTGAACTTGAACCCACGCCGGTAGTCGAACTTCTCGACCGCGCGCATGAGCCCGATGTTGCCCTCCTGGATCAGGTCCGAGAGCGGGACGTTGTGTCCTCGGTACTTGAGGGCGACGCTCACGACCAGCCGCAAGTTGGCGCGCACCATTCGCTCGCGGGCGGCTTCGCTGCCTTCCTCGACGGCCTTGGAGAGTTCCACTTCCTGCTCGCGCGTCAGGAGCGGCGTCTTCGTAATGTCGCGCATCCACATACGCAGGGCGTCGGCGGCCACGTCGGGCGAGTCAGCGGCGGGGGGCACACGGGTCACGGGACGCGCAGGGACCCTCGGCCGGCCCTCCGTATCGCCGAATGGGGCATTTGTAGAGGCATTGTTGCGGACCATTTGCGGCCTCCCAACCGACAGAGCCCTGCCCACGGGCGGGCGACAAGCGGGCGCACCGATCCTGCGCACCGGTTGTGAAACGCGCGAGAGAGCCGTTGGGTTTATAGGTACGCGAAGAAAGACGGTCTAGCCGGCGCTTGGGCGCGACGGCGGCGCGAGCGATTCGATCGTCAGGAGGTCTGGGTTGAGGCTGCCCGGCTTGTAGCCGCGGAGATCCAGAGACACGAAGCCGTATCCCAGCCCGCGGAACTCCTCGACGACCCGGTCTCGGGTATCTCCCTCGAAGAACCTATGCATCTCTTCAGCGGGGACTTCTATCCGCGCGACGCTCCAGTTCTGGGCGGCGTCCTCGTGGTGCCGCACGCGGAACTGCCGGAACCCGAGGTCGTATAGCAGGTCCTCCGCGGCGTCGACCTGGGCGAGCTTGTCCGGCGTAATCCGTGTGCCGTGGGGAAAGCGCGACGAAAGGCACGCAAACGCGGGCTTGTCCCACGTACGCAATCCCAGCTCGCGCGAGAGGACGCGGATATCCTCCTTGGTGAGTTTCGCGTCGAGAAGCGGCGCGTAGACGCCCCACTCGTCGGCCGCCTGCATGCCGGGGCGGTAGTCGCCCGTGTCGTCCAGGTTCGCTCCGTAGACGACCTTACGAATGCCGGTGTCCTCGGACACGGCACGCAACTGGGTGAATAGCTCCGTCTTGCAGAAGTAGCAGCGGTTTGGCGCGTTCCTGGCGTAGTTCTCGTCCTCCAGTTCGTGCGCGCGCACGATGCGCAAAGGGATGCCGATTTCGGCGGAAAGCTCCTTGGCGTCACGAAGCTCGCGGCCCGGGTACGACTCGGAGACGGCGGTCACCGCCAGCGCGCTGTCACCGACGACGTCGTACGCGACCTTGGCGAGCAGCACGCTGTCCACCCCGCCGGAGAACGCCACGAGCATCTCGCCCAACTCCGCGATCTGCTGCTTCAGTGCCGCGTACTTCTTCGTGAGTTCCGCCGACAGGGTCATCCCTGGCCTTCCATGGTCTCGCGGGCGCGCCGCGTGATGCGTTCGAGCTGGCCCCGCAGACGGCCGCGCTCCGCGCTGCTGAGGTGGTCGATAAAGAGTACACCATTCAGGTGGTCTATCTCATGGAGAATCACCCGAGCGAACCACCCATTCGCGGCGAACGACATGTCCTTGCCGTCCATATCGAGCGCCCGCACGTCGACCGTCTCCGGGCGGGTGACTTCGGCGTAGACGTCTGGGAGGCTGAGACACCCCTCCTCCTCTGTCCACTCGCCCTGCGCACGCTCGACGACCGGATTCACCAGCGGTACGGGCTCGGAGTCCAGGTCTTCGGGGTCGGGCGTGGCAACGATGAGGCGGCCGAGCACTCCCACCTGAGGAGCCGAGAGCCCAACGCCATCCTCCACCTGCATCGCCTCGATCATGCCGTCGGCCAGCGAGCGCAGTTCGTCCGTCACCGCGCCGATGGGCGCCGCCTTCCGCCGGAGTATCGGGTCGCCGTAAAGGCGTATGGTGAGCACGGTCGTGTCCAGACGGTCGTGGGTCTCGTGCGGGATGGGGTATCACGCACGATCCGACGGGGTCAAGGGAGGGGCGTCCGGCAGGGAACGCGTGAAGCGACGGATCGGCCCTGTGTCCAGAATCGTCTCACCCTCCAGGGCTGTGATTGCGTTCCCGCATGCCGTCCAGAGCGGCAGCCACAGCCAACGAGATGTCGATTCCGGTCTTCTGTTGGAGCACCTCGGCGCACCGGCGCGGGGGTTCATCCAACAGCATGATCTCGGCGCCCGGCCTGTGCGGGCCGCCGCCCGCGGCGTGTGCCGTGGTCATCATCATGTAGAACAGAAGACGGACGGCGCGGGCAGCGAGATAGAAATCGAGGTTATCCACATCCCGGCCGACGACCTCCCGGTAGTGCTGCATCAGCAAGCCGGCCTGGTCGTCGTCCGTGCCGCCGAGCGCGCCGAACGCGCGCCAGAGCAGCGGCATCCAGCAGAGGTCGTTCGCGGCATCGCCTATCGAAGCGCCCTCCCAATCCACAACGGCCACGATCGTCCCGCCATCTGTTATCACGTTGCCGCCGTGGTAGTCGCCGTGTAGAAGGACGTATTCGCCCGACGGCGGCCTGTTCGCCTCCATCCAGTCGAGAACCGGGTCGAGGGCATCCGTTCCCAACTGGCTGGCCTCGCCGCGATAGCCGGCCAGCAGCGCGTCAACGTATCCATACACGCCGTCCGGGACGCCAAGCGAGTCGAGACCCACGCGCTGCCAATCGCTCATGTGGATCTCGGCCAGGACGCCGAAGAACTGCTTCATGAGCTCCGTCGCATCGGCATGAGCCAACCCGTCCAGCGCTTCCCATAGGTTGACACCGTCCACCCGTTCCATGATACCGAAGTTCCATCCGTGTGGGTCCTCGCCCACGTCGTAGACTGCCGGGACGGGTACCGGCGTGGGTTGCAGCCGGCGGAGCACATCGAATTCGCGTGCCACCTGTAGTTTGCTGTGACCCACCCTAAGCACCAGGGATTCACGGCGCTCCGATGCACCGGCCGCACTCTCCAGGGTGAACGAATACATGCCGTTGGAGAGGCCGCCGGGGATCTCTGCTACGTCTGAGACGGTGGGCGGTCGTCGCCCCACCGATCTCTTCGCGTAGTGCCTTGCCAGCACTTCGTGAGCTTGGGGCACATCAAGCACAACCTGACTCCTCCGGCGTCTGGCGCCGCGCGGACTCGCCGCGGATTCCGTGTGGGTCCGCCCGCGCGGCGTGGACATCCCGGCCGGCAGAGGCGCCCGGGGCCATCGTGGCCGACGGCGGGAGGGCGACAGCGGTACGCCGCAGAATACGTCCTACGCTCACGACCGGTCAATGCTGAGGGCGTGTGTCGTGGAAAGGCCAGGCGGGTACGCCGCCTAAGCCGCTACCTGAGACGCTTCGACGACTGCGTCCGCTACGACGCCTATGTGAAGCGCGGCCGGCCGATCGGCTCGGGAGAAGTCGAGGGGGCCCATCGCCGGATCCCGCAGAAGCGGTTGAGAATCCCGGGCGCAGGCCGGGAACCCCAGACGATCGACCCAATGCTTGCACTCCGCGCGCTACAAGCCGGTGGCCTGGGGAACGAATACCGGCGGCAAAGACGCGCCGCACGAGGCCAGGCGCAACCGGTGTGGAACACACCTGAGCCCGTGGGCGAATGGGCCATGCGCCTAGATTGACGGGAGCCGCCACGCCGAACCGATTGCCGCGCCGCGGAACCCCATCCTTGCCGTCCCGTGCGAGGGGAAGCAATCCGGGCGCTTCCTGGCCGGAGGTCTGTTCGGTGGCCTACGTGCGCCGCGCGCCCGGCGATCCACGAGCTTGCGTCGCCGTGCGTTGGACTACGCTATGGCCTCTTCGGCGTCCTCGCCGAACTTCACGGACACGATCTTCGACACGCCCGCCTTCTCCATCGTGACGCCGTAGAGCAGGTCCGCCTTCTCCATCGTGCGCTTGTTGTGCGTGATGATGAGGAACTGCGTCTCCTTGGCGTAGTCCTGGATGAGGTTGGCGAAGCGCAGGACATTCGCCTCGTCGAGCGCGGCGTCCACCTCGTCCAGCACGCAGAACGGCGAGGGGCGCGTCGAGAAGAGGGCGAACAGGATCGCGGTCGCGGTGAGGGTCCGCTCGCCTCCGGACAGCATCGCGATCGAGCGCGGGTCCTTGCCAGGGGGCGCGGCCACGATGTCCACCCCGGCATCCGAGG